>NZ_JBWGIF010000013.1:0-233004 GCF_056312565.1 Pseudomonas sp. JE3303 | reverse complement strand
AAGGGCCGTCGAAGACTACGACGTTGATAGGTGGGGTGTGTAAGCGCTGTGAGGCGTTGAGCTAACCCATACTAATTGCCCGTGAGGCTTGACCATATAACACCCAAGCAATTTGTGCCGAGCCGGTTATCCGGGCTGCCAGATTGCGGTGGTGAAGACGACACAACCGAAAGTTCGTAGCATCACAAATATCGCATATCCGAATTCGCTGGGCTGTCCATCTGGACATTCTGGCTACAGAATTTCTTGACGACCATAGAGCATTGGAACCACCTGATCCCATCCCGAACTCAGCAGTGAAACGATGCATCGCCGATGGTAGTGTGGGGTTTCCCCATGTGAGAGTAGGTCATCGTCAAGATTCATTTCACAAAACCCCTATCTGCGCGAGCAGGTAGGGGTTTTGTCTTTTCCGGGTCGCCAGCTGGCGACACAAAAAGCCTCACAAGCAGCCCCAGCGCCGTGGCAGAAATTGCAGTTCCTCATGATAAGGTTCCTGCAGAACCAACCGTCTCGCCCTAGGGAATGCCCATGCTGAACACCACTACGCTGCAGCCAGGTTTCATGATTGTCCACAGTAACCGCCTGGACGATCTGCGCAGCCTCGTGGTGAGCTGGATGCGCCGTTATCCACTGGCTCCCCTGGAAAACGAGATAGCACTGGTGCAAAGCAACGGGATCGCCCAATGGCTGAAGCTGGCCCTGGCAGAGGACCCGCTGGATGACGACCTGGGCGGTTGCGGTATCGCCGCTGCCATCGAGGTGCAACTCCCGGGTAGCTTCATGTGGCAGCTATATCGGCGGGTGCTGGGCCGGGAGGAAATCCCCGAAGTGTCGCTGCTCGACAAGGCGCCCCTGACCTGGCGTCTGATGCGCTTGTTGCCCGAGTTGATCGAGCGCCCACATTTCGAGCCCCTGCGCCGATTCCTCACCGATGACAACGATCTTCGCAAGCGCTATCAGCTCGCGGAGCGCCTTGCAGACCTCTTCGACCAGTATCAGGTCTACCGCGCTGACTGGCTCAGGGACTGGGCCGAGGGCGAGCATGTGCTCAATACCGCCCGCGGGGAACGCAAGCCGCTGCCTGCCGGTAATTGCTGGCAGGCCGAACTATGGCGGGCGTTGCTCCTAGACGTGGGCGAGGAGGGGATGGCGCAGAGCCGGGCGGGTGTTCATCACCGTTTCATCGAGCGCATCACCACGATCGAGCAAGCGCCTGCGGGGCTGCCATCGCGAGTCATCGTGTTCGGCATCTCGTCGTTGCCTGGCCAGGCACTCGAAGCGTTGGCCGGCCTTGCCCGTTTCAGCCAGGTCTTGCTCTGCGTGCACAATCCCTGCCGCCATCACTGGGCCGATATCGTCGCTGACAAAGACCTGCTGCGGCACCAGTACAAACGCCAGCAGCGCAAGCAAGGCATGCCTTTGCAGCTCGACGATGAGACCCTGCATCAGCATGCCCATCCGCTGCTGGCTGCCTGGGGCAAGCAGGGACGCGACTATATCAACCTGCTCGACAGCTATGATGATCCCGCAAGCTATCGAGGCGTATTCAGCGAAGGGCGCATCGACCTGTTCAGCGATGGGCAGCCAGGGAATCTGCTGAACCAGTTGCAGGACGATATCCTGGAGCTGCGGCCCCTGGCCGAGACGCGGGAGATGTGGCCCGAAGTCGACCCCGCCAAGGACCGCTCGGTGCGTTTCCATGTCGCACATAGCCCCCAGCGCGAAGTCGAAATCCTGCATGACCAATTACTTGCCCGCTTCAGCGCCGATCCAGCGCTGCGTCCTCGCGACATCATTGTCATGCTGCCAGACATCAATGCCTATGCCCCACACATCCGCGCCGTGTTCGGACAGCTCGACCGCAAGGATCCGCGTTACATCCCTTTCACACTGACCGACCAGGGCCAGCGCGGCCGTGATCCGTTGTTGATCGCCCTGGAGCATCTGCTCAAGTTGCCAGACAGCCGCTTTGCCGTCAGCGAAGTGCTCGACCTGCTCGACGTGCCAGCGTTGCGCGCCCGTTTCGCCATCCAGGAGAGCGACCTGCCGACCCTGCACCGCTGGATCCAGGGCGCCGGCATCCGCTGGGGCCTGAATGCCGAACAACGGGCTTCGCTTGGGTTGCCCGAGGGGCTGGAGCAGAACAGTTGGCGCTTCGGCTTGCGGCGCATGCTGCTGGGCTATGCCGTGGGGATGGGCGAGGGTTGCGACGGCATCGAACCCTATGACGAGATCGGGGGCCTCGACGCTGCCTTGATCGGCCCTTTGGTCGCCCTTCTCGATGCCCTGGAAGTGGCATGCCAGGCGCTTGCACAGCCAGCGACCGCGGCGCAGTGGGGCGATCGCCTGCATGCGCTGCTACAGGTGTTCTTCCTTGCCGAGAGCGAGCATGACGATTACCTGCTGGTGCAGCTGCAGACCCTGCGTGAAACCTGGCTGCAGACCTGCGAGGCGGTGCATCTGCAAGACCTGCTGCCGCTGACGGTCGTGCGCGAAGCCTGGCTGTCCGGTCTGGACCAAGGCAAGTTGTCCCAACGCTTCATGGCGGGCTCTGTCAATTTCTGCACCCTGATGCCCATGCGGGCCATTCCCTTCAAAGTGGTCTGCTTGCTGGGCATGAACGACGGCGACTACCCCCGCGCGCAGCCACCGCTCGATTTTGACCTGATGGCCAGTGACTACCGCCCAGGTGACCGCTCACGCCGCGAAGACGATCGCTACCTGTTGCTTGAAGCGTTGCTTTCAGCCCGCGACCAGCTGTATGTGAGCTGGGTCGGACGCAGCATTCGCGACAACAGCGAGCGTCCCTCCTCGGTGCTGATCGGCCAACTGCGTGACCACCTGGCAGCAGGATGGCGGCGAACCGGAGCACAAGAGGGGGGCAAGCTGGATGCTGGCGAGCAATTGCTTCACTCGTTGACCCAGGAGCACCCACTGCAGCCTTTCAGTCAGCGGTACTTTCACAAAGGCAGCCCGCTGTTCAGTTATGCCAATGAATGGCGCGTCCTGCATGAATCGTCCGATGAAAGCAGCCCCAGTGAACCAGCCTTGGAGCCCTACAGCAGTGATGAGCCGCTGAGCCTGGCCCTGCTCCAGGATTTCCTGCGCCATCCAGTGCGGCACTTCTTCAGCCAGCGCCTGAAAGTCTTCTTTGAAGCACTGGAAGCACCACTGGCAAACGAAGAACCCTTCATCCTCGACGCCCTGCAGCGCTACAGCCTCAGTGAAAGCCTCCTGGTGGCGGCACTCGCTGATCCGCAGAACAGTGAGCACGCCTTGCAATCCCACGCCCGCCGTCTGCAGGCATATGGGGTGTTGCCGCTGGCCGGTTTCGGCGAACACCTGCAGGATGAACTGGTCCAGCCACTCCCCGCCCTGCTGCTACGTCACGCAGAGCTGTTGCAGCGCTGGCCGCAGGTGATCGACAGCGCTTTGCCGGTCCGCTTCGAGCACGGCTTGCACCGGCTGGAAGGCTGGCTGGGCCGTGTCTACCAGGCTGCGGACGAAAGCCTGCTGACCATCACCACCGTTCCCAACAGCCTCAGCAGTGGTCGCAACAGCCTGAAATGGCATCGCTTGATACCCTCCTGGGTGCTCCACCTGGCTGCCTGCGCCGTCGGCCATCCCTTGCACAGTGCGCTGGTCGCGAGCGACGTGACCCTGCTGCTCGCACCGTTGCCGCAAGCCCGCGCGGCCGAGCTGCTCGGCGACTTGCTGGTGGCGCGCCAGGCGGCCATGAATGCACCCCTTCCGGTCGCGGCGAAGACTGCCTTTGCCTGGCTTTCCCAGAGCGATCCTGACAAGGCCCTCGGTGCGGCGGCACGAGCCTACGAGGGTGATGGCCAGAACAGTTTCGGCGAGCGCAGCGAGAGCGTGGCTCTGGCCCGCCAGTTCCGCGACTTTGACGCGCTGAGCGCCGATGAAACCTTCGAAGGATGGTGCGAAGCCCTGTACCGTCCGTTGTTTGAAGCGCCCTGGAAGACCCTGGGCAACCAGGAGAACGCCGCATGACCCAGCTGGCCCGCCCTCTGGCGCTGAGTTTCCCGTTGCACGGCAGCCAACTGATCGAAGCCAGCGCCGGCACTGGCAAGACATTCACCATTTCCGCGCTGTACCTGCGGCTTATCCTCGGTCATGGCGGCGACCTGGGCTTCGAACGTGAACTGCTGCCGCCGCAGATTCTGGTGGTGACCTTCACCGACGCTGCGACCAAGGAGCTGCGCGAGCGCATCCGCACCCGCCTGGCTGAAGCAGCGCGCTTCTTCCGTGATGAGCTCCAGGACGTCGACCCGCTGCTGCGCCAGCTGCGCGAAGAGTATCCCCAGGAGCTGTGGGCCCGCTGCGCAAACCGGCTCGAGGTCGCGGTACAGTGGATGGACGAGGCTGCGGTCTCGACCATTCATGGCTGGTGCCAGCGGATGCTGCGCGAGCACGCCTTCGACAGCGGTAGCCTGTTTACCCAGAGCCTGGAAACCGACCATAGCGAGCTGCTCGGCCAGGTCATGCGCGACTATTGGCGCCGCTTCTGCTACGTCATGCAGGGTGATGCCCTGGGCTGGGTGCGTAGCAACTGGATCAGCCCCGATGCCCTGTTGCCAAGGGTACGGCCGCTGTTCGGACGCCAGCGTATACAGAGCGTCGACGAAGAGCCTCAAGCCTTGATCGAGGCCGTACTGCTGCAGCGCGCGGAGCAACTGTGCCAGTTGAAGGCGCCGTGGACTCAATGGGCGGACGAACTCCTGCAACTGTGCCGAGACGCGCTGGCGGCCAAGCACGTCGATGGCCGCAAGATGCAGGCGCGCTATTTCGAGCCGTGGTTCGAGAAGCTCAAGGCCTGGGCCGGCGACGAGCAGGCCCATGAACTGGACCTGGGCACCGGCTTCACGCGTCTTACCCCGACAGGCATGGCCGAGGCCTGGAAAGTCGGTGAACCCCCGGCTCACCCGGCACTGCAGGCGATGGAGAGTCTGCGCCACCAGTTGCTGGGCTTGCCGAGCCCGGATGCCTGCTTGCTGGAACATGCCGCCGCCTGGGTATCGGCCCGCTTCGAGGTGGAAAAGCGGCGGCGTGCCGAAATGGGTTTCGATGACATGCTCCTGCGTCTGGAGCAGGCTCTCAATGGCGATGCTGGCGAGCGTCTGGGGGCGCTGATCCGCGAGCAGTTCCCGGTGGCGCTGATCGATGAATTCCAGGACACCGACCCCGTGCAATACGGCATCTTCGAGCGCATCTACCGCATCAGCGAAAACCGCGCCGAAACGGGGCTGTTCATGATCGGCGACCCCAAGCAGGCGATTTATGCGTTTCGCGGCGCCGACATTTTCACCTACCTGAGCGCGCGTCGTGCCACCACGGGCCGTCTGCACAGCCTGGATACCAACTACCGCTCGAGCCAGGCCATGGTCAGCGCGGTCAACCAGGTCTTCCTGGAGGCTGAGGAGCGCGATGAAGGCCGGGGTGCCTTCCTGTTCCGTGAGGCCGGGGACAACCCGTTGCCCTTCGTGGAAGTGCGCGCAAAGGGGCGCGGCGAGCAATGGCTGGTCGAAGGCCAACCGGGTGCTGCCCTGCACCTGTGGCACCTGAACAGCGATGAACCGGTATCCGGCACGACTTACCGCCAACACCTCGCGGCGAGCTGCGCCACCCATATCGTCGGTCTGCTCAACGGGGGGCAGCAGGGCCGTACGGGATTCAAGGATGAACAAGGCTCGCTTCGTCCCTGCCGTCCCTCTGATATCGCCATCCTTGTGCGCGATGGCCGCGAAGCCCAACTGATTCGTGCCGAGCTCGCAGCCCGTGAAGTACGCAGCGTGTATCTGTCCGACAAGGACTCGGTATTCGCGGCCCGAGAGGCCCATGACCTGCTTGCGTGGCTCAAGGCATGCGCCGAACCTGACTCGGAACGCCTGCTAAAGGCCGCGCTGGCCAGCATGACGCTCGACTTGCCGCTGGCCGCCCTGGAGCAGCTGAATCAGGATGAGCGCGTGTGGGAAGGTTGGGTCATGACCTTCCGCGATTATCGCCAGACCTGGCAGCGGCAGGGGGTGCTGCCGATGTTGCGCCGACTGCTGCACGACTTCGGCCTGCCGCGCACCCTGATCGCTCGCAGCGATGGCGAACGTGTGCTTACCAACCTGCTGCACCTGGCCGAACTGCTGCAACAAGCCTCCGCCGAGCTCGATGGTGAACAGGCGCTGATACGCCATCTTTCCGAGCACCTGGCCAGCTCTGGCCAGGCCGGCGAAGAGCAGATCCTGCGCCTGGAAAGCGATGAGCAGTTGGTCAAGGTGGTGACGATCCACAAGTCCAAGGGACTGGAATACCCGCTGGTCTTCTTGCCCTTCATCTGCACCAGCAAGCCGGTGGATGGCCAGCGGTTGCCGCTGGCGTGGCACGACAGCGATGGCAATGCGCACCTGACCCTGACCCCTGACAAAGAGCAGATTGCCCTTGCCGATGACGAGCGCCTGGCCGAAGACCTCCGCCTGCTCTATGTTGCCTTGACCCGCGCCCAACACGCTTGCTGGCTTGGCGTCGCCGACCTCAAGCGCGGCAGCAACAAGGCTTCGCAATTGCATCGCTCGGCGTTGGGCTATCTCCTCGGTGGCGGCGCGCCGTTGCCCAGTTCCAACCATCTGGAGCAGTGGCTTGGCGCGCTGCAATCGGCGTGTGCTGCAATTGCCTGCCAGGCCTTGCCCGAAGCCACCGACAGTGTATATCTCAATCCCAAGGTGGGCAGCGAACTGCTGCCGGCGCGTCGTCCTCGGCGCCAGGCTGCCGAGAACTGGTGGATCGCATCGTACAGCGCATTGCGCATTGGCGATGAGGGCCTCACCGCGGACAGTTCCCAGGCCCAGCAACTGCTCGACGATGAACGCCCCGAGGTCCAGCAGCTGCGCGAAGTGCCAGCAGACAGCGGCGATATTCACCGCTTTCCGCGTGGGCCCAATCCAGGCACCTTCCTGCATGGCCTGCTCGAATGGGCGGGCCGCGAAGGCTTCGCCCATGTCAGTGACAACCCCCAGTTGATCAAGCACACCGTCGGCCAGCGCTGCAACCGCCGCGACTGGGCCGGTTGGATTCCTGCCCTCGACCAGTGGCTGCAGCAACTGCTTGCCCAGCCCATGCCGCTGCACGCGGACGGTCCGGTGTTGATGCTCAACCAGCTGCGCAGCTATCAGATCGAGATGGAGTTCTGGTTCGCCAGCCATGAGGTCGATGCGGTGCGCCTCGACCACCTGGTGGCGCAGCACACGCACAGCGGTGTTGCGCGGCTGGCAGCGCAATCAACCCAGCTCAACGGCATGTTCAAGGGATTCATCGACCTGGCTTTCGAACTCGACGGCCGTTATTACGTGGCCGACTACAAGTCCAACTGGTTGGGGCCCGATGACACGTCCTACAGCACCCCGGCAATGGAACAGGCGATTCTTGCCCATCGCTATGACCTGCAATACGTGCTCTACCTGCTGGCGCTGCACCGGCAGCTGCGCGCGCGGCTGCCTGGCTACGACTACGAGCGTGACGTCGGCGGTGCGCTGTTCATCTTCCTGCGGGGGACGGCCGCCCAGACGTGTGGGCTGTACTTCGTCAAGCCGCCGCGCAGCCTGATCGAACAACTCGATGCGCTGTTCCGAGGCGAACACGCGCCAGAACAGCAGGACCTGTTTTCCGGAGTGGCCCCATGACCCGACAACTTCACGATCTGCTGCCCACTCCGCTGGAGGCGGCGCACCTTGCGGCCTTGGCACCGCTCAGCGCCAGCCGTGACCTGCTCGTACTGCTCGACCGCTGGGTCGAGCGCGGCTGGTTGCGTGCTCTGGACCGGGCCTTCGTCAGCTTTCTCGAAGAGCGCGCTCCGGGCAGCGATCCGCTTGTGCTGCTGGCGGCGGCGCTGGCCAGTCACCAGTTGGGACATGGCCACGTCTGCCTGGACCTGGAGCAGACCTTGGCCGAGCCAGACTTCGCGCTATCGCTGCCGCCGGAGCGCGATGCACTCGCCGGCCCCTTGCTACTGCCCTCGCAGCTGCTGGCCAGCCAGGACCTGCCCACCTGGCTGCAGCGTGTAGCCGCCAGCGTCCTGGTCGCTGACGCCGATACGCCAACACACAGTTCCCGGCCTCTGGTACTCAGCGGCCAGCGGTTGTACCTGCGCCGCTACTGGAGCTACGAGCGGCGCATCGACGCCGCCCTGCAAGATCGACTGGCCCAGGGCGAAGCCGTTCCTGATGATTTGCCGTCGCGTCTGGCGCAGCTGTTCGAGGCTGGCGCGATGCCTGGTCAGGTCGACTGGCAGAAGCTTGCCTGCGCGCTGGCCACCCGCGCGGCGTTCAGTATCATCACGGGCGGCCCCGGTACCGGCAAGACAACTACCGTCGTTCGTTTGCTGGCATTGCTTCAGGCTCCGGCGGTGGAGCAGGGACGCCCCCTGCGCATTCGCCTGGCGGCGCCCACCGGCAAGGCCGCGGCCCGTCTTACCGAGTCGATCGGCCAGCAGGTCGAGCGCCTGACGGTCAGCCCCGAGGTGCGCGGGCAGATTCCCACCGACGTCAGCACCGTGCACCGGCTGCTTGGCAGCCGGCCCGGATCCCGGCACTTCCGTCACCATGCTGGCAATCCATTGCCACTGGACGTGCTGGTGGTGGATGAAGCCTCGATGATCGACCTGGAAATGATGGCCAACCTGCTCGACGCCCTGCCGGCCAAAGCGCGCCTTGTCCTGCTCGGCGACAAAGACCAGCTTGCCTCCGTCGAAGCGGGGGCGGTGCTGGGAGATCTGTGCCGCGATGCCGAAGAGGGTTGCTATACGCCCGGGACCCGTACCTGGCTGGAACAGGTCAGCGGCGAGTCCCTGGCGGCCAGTGGCCTGCGCACCGGGGACGCGCGGCAGCATCCCTTGGCCCAGCAAGTCGTGATGCTGCGTTTTTCGCGGCGTTTCGGCGAAGGCAGCGGCATTGGTCAATTGGCGCGTCTGGTCAACACCCAGCAAGCGCGGCAAGCGCGGGACCTGCTGACCCTGGCGCCCGAGGATGTCTTCAGTCTGGCGCTCCGCGGGGAGCAGGACCGCGCCCTCGACCGCCTCCTGCTCGAAGGACTGGGCCGAGGTGCCGATGGCCCGCAGGGCTACCGCCGCTACCTCAATACCCTCTCCCGGCACCGTCCTGCGCCGGGCACTGCGGCGGATGATCCCCGCTGGGAAGACTGGGCAGGTGAAGTCCTGCACAGCTTCGAGACCTTCCAGCTGCTCTGCGCCGTGCGCAGGGGACCCTGGGGGGTTGCTGGCTTGAACCAGCGCGTCGAGCGTGTGCTGAGCAATGCCGGGCTGATCGACAGCCATCAGCCCTGGTACGAAGGACGACCGGTGCTGATGACACGCAACGACTATGGCCTGGGGCTCATGAACGGCGATATCGGTATCGCCCTGCGCCTGCCTGACGAGCACGGCGAATCGATACTGCGGGTGGCCTTCGCCCGCAATGACGGGCGCGGCGGCGTGCGTTTCGTCCTGCCCAGCCGCCTTAGCGATGTCGAAACCGTATTCGCCATGACCGTGCACAAGTCCCAGGGCTCGGAATTCGACCACACCGCCCTGGTGCTACCCGATGCCCTCAACCCCGTACTGACCAAGGAGCTGGTCTACACCGGCATCACCCGGGCCAAGCACTGTTTCAGCCTGATAGAGCCGCGGCTGGGAATCTTTGAGGAAGCCGTATCACGCAAGGTGCGGCGCATTTCGGGACTGATGCTTGAGCAGGTCTGAGGCCCGCCGCGCTACCCCTCGTTGAAGCGCATCTCTGCGGATGCGCCCATCAACAACTCAGCGTTCTGCTCGGTCACCCCACGGATGTAATCCCACAACAGCGTAATCCGCTTCAGCTTCCTCAGGTCCTCCCGGCAGTACATCCAGAACTGCCGGGTGACTTCCACCTGATCCGGCAATACCGCCACAAGACGCGCATCCTGCGCAGCCAGGAAGCACGGCAGGATCGCCAATCCTCGGCCCTGCAGCGCCGCGGTGTATTGGGCGATGACGCTGGTGCTGCGCAGGTGCGCGTTGGCATTGGGGATCAGATTGGCCAGGTACAGCAGCTCGGAGCTGAACGCCAGGTCGTCCACGTAGCTGATGAATGGGTGATTGGCCAGGTCGCTGACTTGCTGGATCGGCTCGTGGGTGTCCAGATAATCCTGGGTGGCATACAGGCGCAAACGGTAGTCACACAGCTTGCAGCACACATACGGTCCGTGTTCTGGACGCTCCAAAGCAATGACGACATCCGCCTCGCGCTTGGAGAGGCTGATGAAGTGGGGCAAGGGCAGGATGTCGACGGTGATGGCCGGGTAGGCATCGACGAAGTGGCTCAGTTGCGGGGTGATGAAGAAGCTGCCGAAACCTTCGGTGCAACCCATGCGTATATGCCCGGAGAGCGCAACGCCCGAGCCCGACACCTGTTCGCAGGCCTTGTGCAAGGTGCTCTCGATCGACTCGGCATAGCCGAGCAGGCGCTGGCCTTCGGCAGTGAGGGTAAAGCCGTTGGTGCGCGATTTCTCGAACAGCAAGGTGCCAAGCGCCACTTCCAGCGAGCCGATGCGACGCGACACCGTGGTGTAGTCGACATTGAGACGCCTGGCCGCGCTGCTGGCCTTGCGGGTGCGCGCCACTTCAAGAAAGAACTTCAGGTCATCCCAGTTCAGCGAGCCCAGGGACGTGAGGTTTTTTTGCATGATGGTCCGGCTTTTATGTGCGTTCTTGTTGGAAGTTTGCACATCTATACTCGAATTCAGCCTCGTCCCCAACAATAATTCCAGGAGAGCGCAGATGAACGCACCCCATACCCCAGACCAGGCCAAGGTCGAGCAGGTCAAGCTGCTGATCGACGGCCAGTGGGTCGAATCGAAGACCAGCGAATGGCGCGATGTGGTCAACCCGGCCACCCAGCAGGTGCTGGCGCGTGTGCCGTTCGCCACGGTCGAAGAGGTCGACGCCGCCGTGGCCGCCGCCCATCGTGCCTTCAAGACCTGGCGTGACACCCCCGTCGGCGCGCGCATGCGCATCATGCTGAAATTGCAGGCGCTGATCCGCGAGCACTCCAAGCGCATCGCCCAGACCCTCAGCGCCGAACAGGGCAAGACCATTGCCGACGCCGAAGGGGATATCTTCCGCGGACTGGAAGTGGTCGAACACGCGGCGTCCATCGGCACCCTGCAGATGGGCGAGTTTGCCGAGAACGTCGCAGGTGGCGTCGACACCTACACCCTGCGCCAGCCCATCGGCGTGTGCGCCGGCATTACTCCGTTCAACTTCCCGGCGATGATCCCGCTGTGGATGTTCCCGATGGCCATCGTGTGCGGCAATACCTTCGTGCTCAAGCCTTCCGAGCAGGACCCGTTGTCGACCATGATGCTGGTCGAGCTGGCGCTGGAAGCCGGGGTGCCGGCAGGCGTGCTCAACGTGGTGCACGGAGGCAAGCAGGTGGTCGATGCAATCTGCACCCACCCTGACATCAAGGCGATTTCGTTTGTGGGTTCGACCGAGGTCGGCACCCACGTCTACAACCTTGCAAGCCAGCACAACAAGCGTGTGCAGTCGATGATGGGCGCCAAGAACCACGCCGTGGTGCTGCCGGATGCCAACCGTGAACAGACCCTCAATGCATTGGTCGGCGCAGGCTTCGGCGCGGCCGGCCAGCGTTGCATGGCAACCTCGGTGGCGGTGCTGGTCGGCAAGGCCCGCGAGTGGATCCCCGAACTCAGGGACCTGGCCGCCAAGCTCAAGGTCAACGCTGGCAGCGAGCCGGGCACCGATGTCGGACCGCTGGTTTCCAAGCGGGCCAAGGAGCGGGTGCTGGGCTTGATCGAGAAGGGCATCCAGGAGGGCGCGAAGCTCGAACTCGATGGCCGCGGCGTTCAGGTGCCGGGGTTTGATCAAGGCAACTTCGTTGGCCCGACGCTGTTCTCCGGGGTGACCACCGACATGCAGGTCTACACCCAGGAAATCTTCGGCCCGGTACTGGTGGTGCTGGAGGTCGATACGCTGGACGAGGCGATTGCCCTGGTCAACCGCAACCCATTCGGTAATGGCACAGGCCTGTTCACCCAGAGCGGGGCGGCGGCGCGCAAGTTCCAGAACGAGATCGACGTTGGCCAGGTCGGCATCAACATCCCCATCCCGGTGCCGGTCCCGTACTTCAGCTTCACCGGTTCGCGCGGCTCCAAGCTGGGGGACCTCGGGCCATATGGCAAGCAGGTGGTGCAGTTCTACACTCAGACCAAGACCGTCACCGCCCGCTGGTTCGACGACGACAGCGTCAACGACGGTGTGAACACCACCATCAGCCTGCGCTAAGGAGACCTGCCATGCGTATCGCATTCATCGGGCTGGGCAACATGGGCGCGCCCATGGCCCGCAACCTGATCAAGGCCGGCCATGAGCTGAACCTGTTCGACCTCAACCAGACGGTGCTGGCCGAGCTCGCCGAACTCGGCGGACAGATCAGCACTTCACCCCGGGACGCGGCGGCCAACAGCGATCTGGTCATCACCATGTTGCCGGCGGCGCAGCATGTACGCAGTGTGTATCTGAACGATGACGGCGTGCTCGCTGGCGTGCGTGCGGGCACCCCGGTGCTGGACTGCAGCACCATCGACCCGCAGACCGCGCGCGATGTGTCGCGGGCGGCAGCGGCCAAGGACGTGGACATGGGTGATGCGCCGGTGTCCGGGGGGACCGGTGGCGCGGCGGCCGGTACATTGACCTTCATGGTGGGTGCCACGCCTGCGCTGTTCGCTACCTTCAAGCCGGTGCTCGAGCAGATGGGCCGCAACATCGTGCATTGCGGGGAGGTCGGTACCGGGCAGATCGCCAAGATCTGCAACAACCTTCTGTTGGGCATCTCCATGATCGGTGTGTCCGAGGCGATGGCGCTGGGCAATGCCCTGGGCATCGATACCCAGGTCCTGGCCGGGATCATCAACAGCTCGACGGGCCGCTGCTGGAGCTCGGACACCTATAATCCCTGGCCGGGGATCATCGAGACTGCGCCTGCATCACGGGGCTACACCGGAGGCTTTGGCGCCGAACTGATGCTCAAGGACCTGGGCCTGGCCACCGAAGCGGCCCGCCAGGCGCACCAGCCCGTGATCCTGGGCGCAGTGGCGCAACAGTTGTATCAGGCCATGAGCTTGCGGGGCGACGGGGGCAAGGACTTTTCGGCAATCGTCGAGGGGTATCGCAAGAAGGATTGATGAGCGCTGGCGTCCCTCGCAGGCGAATCGGATTTTCGTCCGATTCGCCTGCGGTCCGGGATCAGGCAAACACGAAATACTTGCGCACCGTCTCGACCACTTCCCAAGTGCCCTTCATCCCCGGCTCGATCACGAACACGTCACCCGCCTTCAGGTGCTTGGGCTCTTCGCCCTCGGGGGTGACGATGCAGTAGCCGTCGAGGAAATGGCAGAATTCCCATTTGTCATAGTTGACTTCGAATTTGCCTGGGGTACAGATCCAGGTGCCCATGATCTTGCTACCGTCCTGGGACAGGTAGGCGTTCAGGTTGACGGTGTGCGGGTCGCCGCCGATGCGCTTCCACTTGGTCGCATCCAGTACCGGGGTTGGGCAGGTTTCGCGCAGGACGGTGATGAAATCGGACATGCTGGGCTCCAGACGAGTCATTGTTTGACCGGTCACCATAGGCCCTGCGCGTGGGTAGCAGTTGCCTGGGCTCGACGTCCAGGTGTCTGCCCGCGCAGTGGCCCTGCCAAAAACCGCCCCTTGTGGTATCACGACAGCCACCTTTCCTACAGGATTGCCGCGTGTGACCACACTCTTTGATTTCTATCATCAGATCGGCCCGGCGCTTTCTCTGCTGGTAGTCGTGACGTTTGTCCTGGCGGGAACCGTGAAGGGCGTGATCGGCCTGGGGCTGCCTACCATTGCCATGGGCCTGCTTGGCCTGGCAATGCACCCTGCCCAGGCTGCGGCGCTGCTGATCGTGCCTTCGGCTTTCACCAACGTCTGGCAACTGGCGGCAGGCGGACATCTGCTGGCACTGCTACGCCGGCTGGGCACGATGCTGCTGATGATCTTCTCGGGCACGCTGCTGGGCAGCGTCTGGCTCGGCATCGACAGCGGGCCTTGGGCAGTGCATGCCCTGGGCGCGGCGTTGGTGGTCTATGCGCTGTACGGCCTGGCTGGGCCGGGACTGCGTACACCCGTCGCCCGTGAGCGCTGGCTCGGCCCGCTGTGCGGGCTGCTCACCGGTGTGATCACCGCGGCCACTGGCGTGTTCGTCATGCCAGCGGTGCCTTACCTGCAGAGCCTGGGCCTGACCCGCGATGAGATGGTTCAGGCCCTGGGTCTGTCGTTCACGGTCTCGACCGTAGCCCTGGCCATCGGTCTTGCGGGTCAGGACGCGCTTGGCGGTGCGGAACTGGGCGCCTCACTGCTGATGCTGGTGCCTGCCTTGCTCGGCATGATTGGCGGTCAATGGCTGCGCCAACGAATCAGCGCGGCGCTGTTCAGACGCTGCTTCTTCATTGGCCTGGCATTGCTGGGCGGGCACCTGCTGATCAACGGTTAGCCGAGGACGGGCTGAGCATCTCGATCAGCTGGATATCAAAATCGCGCTCCAGGTAATCCATTCGCTGCTCGGAGAACCGCTGCATGTGCGGCAGGGCAGAATGTACGTCCAGGTCCGCCTTGCTTGCCCATACCTCGAAGAACACGAACAGTGTCGGGTCCTGCTGGTCGCGGAGCATGTGGTACTCGATGCAACCCGGCTCCTGGCGGCTCGGCTCGACGTACGCACTGAACAGAGCCTCGAAGGCTTCGGCTTTATCGGGACGGGTCTTGGCTTTGAGAATGAAGGCGTAGGGCGCGCTCATGGAATGACCTTTTCAGATAAGTAATGGGCCTATTCTAAAGCAACAATCTGTTGATCATTCGTGATTTGAAATCAAATGTATTTTGAGCATCCAGCGCTGTTTCCCCCGCCTGTAAAGGCCTAATCTGCCGGCCATACAACTTGATACGGTCTGTCGCCATGCAAAGCTGCGGACCGCCAACCAGATGAGGCACGCATGAAAAAGATCCTTCTGCTCAACGGTGGCAAACGCTTCGCCCATTCCGATGGCCGTCTCAACGAGACGCTGCACGATACCGCTCTGGCCTATCTTGACCGCGCCGGTTTCGATGTGCGCCAGACCTTTATCGACGGCGGTTACGACGCCCAGGAAGAAGTCGAGAAGTATCTCTGGGCCGATGTGGTGATCTACCAGATGCCAGGGTGGTGGATGGGCGCGCCATGGACGGTCAAACAGTACCTGGACGAAGTCTTCACCGCCGGGCATGGCAGCCTCTACGCCAACGACGGCCGCACCCGTTCCGACGCCTCGCAGAAATATGGCAGCGGTGGCCTGGTGCAAGGCAAGCAGTACATGATCTCGCTCACCTGGAACGCGCCTCAGCAAGCCTTCGACGACCCAAGCGACTTTTTCGAAGGCAAGGGCGTGGATGCGGTGTACTTCCCTTTCCACAAGGCCAACCAGTTCCTGGGGATGACCGGCTTGCCAACGTTCCTGGCGGTCGATGTGATGAAGCGGCCAAACGTCGAGGCCACCCTGGCCGCCTACGAGGCACATCTGGCCGAGGTCTTTGGCAAGGCTGAGTGACGCGCGCTTGCGTCCTGGCCGGGGAGCGGCTATCAATCACGGCAATCTCAACGAGCAGGACCGCCGCTTGAAAACCCGTTCCGATGAACTGCAAGTATTTGTCTCGGTGATCGACTGCGGGTCGATCACCGCTGCCGCCGAGCAGGTAGGACAGACACCTTCGGCAGTCAGCCGCACCCTCTCGCGCCTCGAAGCCAAGCTGGGCACCACGCTGATCAACCGCACCACCCGACGCATGGACCTGACCGAGGAGGGGCGGTTTTTCCTCGAGCGTGCCAAAGCCATCCTCGAGCAGATGGACGACCTTGAAGAGCGCCTGGCGCTGCACCACCAGACCCCCTCCGGACGGTTGCGCATCAACGCAGCAGCACCCTTCATGCTGCATGCCATCGTGCCGTGGATTGGCGAGTTCCGCCGGCGATACCCGGATATCGAGCTTGAGCTCAACACCGACGACCTGATCATCGACCTGCTCGAACAGAGCACCGACGTGGCCATCCGTATCGGCGAACTGGCCGACTCCAGCCTGCATGCCCGCTCGCTCGGCTGCAGCCCGCTGCAGGTATTGGCCAGCCCGGCCTACCTCGAGCGTCACGGTACGCCGCAGCATGTCGAAGACCTCGACCAGCACTGCCTGCTTGGCTTCAGCGCGCCCGATAGCCTCAACCAGTGGCCGCTGCGTCACGCCCAGGGCGACCGCTGGGCCATTCGTCCGCATCTGCTCGCCTCCAGCGGCGAAACCCTGCGCCAGCTGGCCCTGGCGGGCGAAGGGATCGTCTGCCTGTCGCACTTCATGACCCATGAGGACATCCGAGCGGGACGCCTGCAGGTATTGCTGGCAGACGCCAACAACGGTTATCGCCAGCCTGTGCACGCGGTGTACTACCGAAATACCCAGCTGGCGCTGCGGATCCAGTGCTTTCTCGATTTCATCCAGGACAAGCTGTCGGCCTACGCCTGCTGAGTTGCTTGCCAGCGACAGATCCTGTCCATGGGCGGCGTAAAACCTGTGTGATGTTTGCTTAGTCGCAAGGCCTGGGCCTTAATGACTGATCAACAAAAACAACACCAAGGACGTCCACATGCGAATCGTCATGTTTCAATCCATTGCGCTCGGGGCCGCGATCCTCAGCAGTTCGTCCGCCTTCGCGGTAACGCTGGAAGGCGGCGCGGTGGCCGCGCCCGATCAATATGGTGCACAAGTGGCGGCCGACATCCTGAAGAAAGGCGGCAATGCGGTGGATGCCGCCGTGGCCACCGCCTTTACCCTGGCGGTGACCTATCCCGAGGCCGGGAACATCGGCGGCGGCGGCTTCATGACCCTGTACATGGACGGCAAGCCGTATTTCCTCGACTACCGCGAAGTGGCGCCCAAGGCAGCCAGCCGCAACATGTACCTGGACGACAAGGGCGAGATCATCGAGAACCTGAGCCTGGTCGGCGCCCGCGCCGCTGGGGTGCCTGGCACGGTGATGGGGCTGTGGGAGGCGCACCAGAAGTTCGGCAAGCTCAAGTGGTCCGAGCTGCTGACCCCGGCCATCGGCTATGCGCAAAACGGTTTCAAGATCGCCGCCAAGCAGTACCAATACCGCGACGACGCCTTGGGCCTGTTCAAGACCAGCACCAACTTCAACGACTACTTCGGCAGCATGAAGGTCGGTGAGTCCTTCAAACAGCCTGAGCTGGCGCAGACGCTGGAGCGCCTCGCCGACAAGGGCGTCAGCGACTTCTATCAAGGCAAGACCGCAGACCTGCTGGTGGCGCAGATGCAAGCCGACAAGGGTCTGATCACCAAGGACGACCTGAAGGACTACAAGGCTGTGTGGCGTGATCCCATCGCCATCGACTGGCGCGGCAACACTGTCTATACCGCACCGGCGCCAAGCTCCGGCGGTGTGGCGCTGGCGCAGCTGCTGGGCATCAAGGAGTTGCGTGCCGCGGACTTCAAGGACGTCGAGCTCAACTCCGCGCGCTACATCCATCTGTTGGCCGAGATCGAGAAGCGGGTGTTCGCGGACCGTGCCGACTATCTGGGCGACCCGGCGTTCACCAAGGTGCCGGCGGACCGGCTGGTGGCCAAGGAGTACCTGGCCAAGCGCGCCTTGCAGGTCAATCCAACGGCGATTTCCGAGACCGACAAGGTCCGTCCAGGCCTGGAGCCCCACCAGACCACGCACTTCTCGATCGTCGACAAACAGGGCAATGCGGTGAGCAACACCTACACGCTCAACCTGGACTATGGCAGCGGAGTGGTGGTCAAGGGTGCCGGCTTCCTGCTCAATGACGAAATGGACGACTTCAGCGCCAAGCCGGGCGTGGCCAACGCTTTCGGTGTGGTTGGCGGGGATGCCAATGCCATCGCGCCGGGCAAGCGCATGCTTTCGTCGATGAGTCCGACCCTGGTCACCCGGGACGGCCAAGTGACCCTGGTGCTGGGCACTCCAGGCGGTTCGCGGATCTTCACCTCGATCTTCCAGGTCATGAACAATCTCTACGACTACAACCTGCCGCTTGAGAAAGCCGTGGCGGCGCAGCGCGTGCACCATCAGTTGCTGCCCAAGGACACGATCTACTTCGATGCCTTCGCGCCACTGACCGGCAAGGTGGCCGAGGAGCTGAAGAAGATGGGCTACACCCTGGAGGACCAAGGCTGGGAGATGGGCGACATCCAGGCGATCCGGGTGAAGGGCACGGCGCTGGAGACCGCGTCGGATCCGCGCGGGCGTGGGGTCGGGATGGTGGTCAGGTAAGAGAAGGGACTGGGGCCGCGAAACGGCCCCAGGATTCAGCGGTCAGACGCGGAAATGGCTGACCATGGTCTGTAGCTGATTTCCAAGCCGCGCCAGTTCGACGCTGGAGGCGGCTGTCTCTTCACTCGCCGCGGAGGTCTGTTCCGACACATCGCGCACATTCAGGATGCTTCGGGTGATCTCCTCGGCAACGGCACTCTGCTGTTCCGCGGCTGCGGCGATCTGCTGGTTCATCGACTGGATGTTCGACACCGTGCGCGTGATGCTTTCCAGCGAGGCACCGGCCTTGCGGGTGAGCTCGACGCTGCTGTCGGTCAGGGTGCGGCTGCCCAGCATCACATTGGCCACCTGCTGGGTGCCGTTCTGCAGGCTGGCGACCAGCTCTTCGATTTCTTCGGTGGACTTCTGCGTGCGCTGGGCCAGCCCGCGCACTTCATCAGCCACCACCGCGAAGCCGCGCCCGGCCTCGCCGGCACGGGCCGCCTCGATGGCGGCATTGAGCGCCAGCAGGTTGGTCTGCTCGGCCACTGACTTGATCACGTCCATGACGCTACCGATCTTCTGGCTTTCCTGCTGCAGCAGCTCCATGGCTTCGGTGGAGCGTTTGACCTCCTGCGCCAGGCGTTCGATCTGGCTGATCGCTTCGCCCACGACTCGGTCGCCGGTACGCGCCTGGCCATCGGCTTCGGTCGCGGCCTGCGAGGCCTGCTCGGCGTTGCGCGCGACTTCCTGCACGGTCATGGCCATTTCGTGCATGGCAGTAGCGACCTGGTCAGTTTCGACCTTCTGGCTGTTGACCCCGGCGCTGGTCTGCTCGGTAACCGCCGACAGCTCTTCGGCGGCGCTGGCGATCTGGGTAACGCCATCGCGAATACCGGAGATCAGGTCGCGCAGGGTAGTGCCCATGCGTGCGATGCCTTGTTGCAGCACGCCCAGTTCGTCGCGGCGAGTGACGCGCACGTCATGGGTCAGGTCGCCGGCGGCGATCTTTTCCACGACTTCCAGGGTTTCGCGCAGTGGGCGGGTAATCTGGCGGGTGATCAGGACGGCAGCCAATACGCCGAACAGCAAGGCCAGCAAGGTGGCGATGATCTGCAGCGTACGGGCCTCGGCGCTTTCGCTGTCCCGGCGGTCGAGCTGGATCTTGTACAGCTGGTCGCTGATCTTGACGATGGCCGCGCCTTCAACGGTCATTTCCTGGCGAGCTTCGGCAATGACCGCAAGGGCATCGCGGAACTGGCGCAGGGAATCGCGCAAGGCCACCATTTCATTCTCGAACTGCTGTACACGGGCGGCTTCATTGGGCAATTGCTGCTTGAGGACGTCGATACCCACCAAGGCGGTTTCCAGCTGGGTGAGTGCGGCCTGCTCTGCGCTGGCGCTGGCGTCGGCGATATAACTGCGGATTTCGAGACGGGCCTGGCTCAGCTGTTGCTTCGCGGTGCTGATCACCTGGTACTGCTGCAGACGGACCGCATCGCTTTCAGGCTGATCGAGCACGCTCCGGCCAAGGGCATCGAGTGCCTGGTCGGCGCGGTTCGCGATCTGCATCATGTTGTCTCGAACCGCCTGGCGGCTTTTGTACCCAGCACGCATCTTTTCCAGGGAGACCTGGTACTGGCCGATCACATCGCCCAGCTCGCGCAGCAGCTTGACGTTCTCGGGGCTGGTGAAGCTGGCAAGCAACTTCTGCTGTTGCGCGCCGAAGGTGTCGAGCTTGACCTTGACGGCAGCCGCCGCAGCGTCGTCGCCGTTGGTCAGCATGTACTGCAGGCGCGTGATGCGCATGTTGGTCAGGTCATTGTTGAGCTGACCGATGTCGCCCATCCAGTTGCTGCGGTTGATGAGGCTGCCCAGGCTGTTCCAGCCCGTCAGGGCCAGCAGCCCGGTCAGCACGAGCACCAGGCCGAAGCCCAGTCCCAGTTTGAGGTTGACGCTGATGTTGGCAAACCAGCTGTTCATGCACGCTCTCCAGAAATTGTTCGCTCACTTGATCTTGATCTGGCGGACGTTGTCTTTCTTGAGAGCCCGCTGATTTCGTGCATGGGTTATCGGCGGGTATCGCGGAAGCTGAAACGCTTTTTTTGCTTAATTGCCTTCTGTTACAGGCCCCGGGCGCTGAACGTATCGCAATCGGTCACCTCTCCTGTAGCAAAGCCGGTCTTGAACCATTTCACCCGCTGCGCGGAAGTGCCGTGGGTAAAGGAATCCGGTACGACGCGCCCCTGGCCTTGTTGCTGCAAGCGGTCATCGCCAATGGCATTGGCGGCGTTGAGGGCTTCTTCCACGTCACCCGGTTCCAGCCAGTTCAGGCGTTTCTGCGCCTGGAAAGCCCAGACGCCGGCCAGGCAGTCGGCCTGCAGCTCCTGGCGTACCAGCAAACCGTTGGTGCCCTCCATGCGCTGGCCTCGTTGGCGGGCAGCCTCCACCTGCTTCGAGACGCCGAGCAGCGTCTGCACATGGTGGCCGATCTCATGGGCAATCACGTAGGCCTGGGCGAAGTCGCCTGCGGCGGAGAAGCGTTGTTCCATCTCGCGGAAGAAGGTCATGTCCAGGTAGACCTTCTGGTCGGCAGGGCAGTAGAACGGGCCTACGGCCGAGGAGGCAAAGCCGCAGGCTGAATTCACCTGACCGCTGAACAGCACCAGGGTCGGATCGCGGTACTGGCGGCCGCCCTGGGCGAACAGCGCCTTCCAGGTGTCCTCGGTGTCGCCCAGCACCGACGCAACGAACTCGGCCTGCTCATCGTTGGCCGGTGGCGCCTGGCCGCTGGGGCCGGAGGTCGCACCCTGCTGTTGCATCTGCCCGGTAAGCTGGCCAAGAATCTGCAAGGGGTCCTGTCCGGTAATCCAGCCGATCCCGACGATCAGCAGGATGGCACCGATGCCCAAGCCCTTGCCGCCGCCGAAGCGCATGCCGCCACCGCCCTCCCCACGGGCATCGACCACATTGTCGCTACGCCTGCCTTTTCGCCATTGCATGGATGCTCTCCCGCATCAGGAAATATGGAACAAAGATTAGTCCAGCCATGGCACCCACGGGAGGCGGGTACAGGCGACATAACCGTTTGGTTATGCATGCGACAGCGGTTTTCAGTATTCAGCTCCCGCTACTTGTCCGAAACTGCACGCTCGCCTGCCACGCACAGGCGACCCGATAATTCCAAGAGAGAGGAAACCGGAATGCCTGCCCAGGACACCAGCCGCTTTGTGATCCGCGATCGCAACTGGCACCCCAAGGCCTTGACCCCTGACTACAAGACCTCGACGATGCGCTCCCCGCGCCAGGCACTGGTCAGCATTCCCCAGTCGATCAGTGAGAGCACCGGCCCCAACTTCTCGCACCTGGGCTTCGGCCCCCACGACAACGACCTGCTTCTCAACTTCAACAATGGTGGCCTGCCGATCGGCGAGCGCATCATCGTTGCCGGACGCGTGTGCGACCAGTTCGGCAAGCCTGTGCCCAACACCCTGGTGGAAATGTGGCAAGCCAACGCCGGTGGCCGCTACCGCCACAAGAACGACCGCTACCTGGCCCCGCTTGACCCCAATTTCGGCGGTGTAGGCCGCACCCTCACGGACAGCCAGGGCTATTACAGCTTCCGCACCATCAAGCCCGGCCCTTACCCATGGCGCAACGGTCCTAACGACTGGCGTCCGGCGCATATCCACGTCTCGGTCAGCGGCCCGTCGATTGCAACCCGCCTGATCACCCAGCTGTATTTCGAAGGCGACCCGCTCATCCCCATGTGCCCGATCGTCAAGTCCATCGCCAACCCTGAGGCGGTGCAGCAACTGATCGCCAAGCTCGACATGAGCAACGCCAACCCGATGGATTGCCTGGCCTACCGCTTTGATATCGTCCTGCGCGGCCAGCGCCAGACCCACTTCGAAAACTGCTGAGGAGGCCCGTCATGCCTATCGAACTGCTGCCCGAAACCCCTTCGCAGACCGCTGGCCCCTATGTGCACATCGGCCTGGCCCTTGAAGCGGCGGGCAATCCACCCCGCGACCGCGAGATCTGGAACCGCCTGGCCCAGCGTGACGCGGCTGGCGAGCACATCGTGCTGATCGGCCATGTCTATGACGGAAACGGCCACCTGGTGCGTGATTCGTTTCTGGAGTTCTGGCAGGCCGATGCTGCAGGCCAGTACGTCGACGACTACAACCCCGAGAACGACTTCAACAGCTTTGGCCGCACGGCCACCACCTTCGATGCGGGCGAGTGGGCGCTGCACACGGTCAAGCCAGGCGTGGTGACCAATGCCGCAGGCATGCCGATGGCACCGCATATCAACGTCAGCCTGTTTGCCCGGGGGATCAATATCCACTTGCACACGCGGCTGTACTTCGAAGACGAGGCCGAGGCCAACGCAAGGTGCCCGGTGTTGAATCTGATCGAGCAGCCGCAGCGGCGCGAGACATTGGTTGCACGGCGGTGCGAGGTGGAAGGGAAGACGGCGTACCGGTTCGATATCCGGATCCAGGGGGAGGGGGAGACGGTGTTCTTCGATTTCTGATGCAAGACCGCGCCACTGCGATCTGCTGACTTGCCAGCGAATAGCAGCGGCGCGGTGAATGGGTTACCGCCGGACCAGCAGCACTCCGCTTTCCATATGGTGCGTATATGGGAACTGATCAAACACCGCGCACCGCTCAACCCGGTGCGTGTCCTGCAGCTGGGCAATGTTGGCCGCCAGCGTCTCCGGGTTGCAGGAGATGTACAGGATGCGCTCGAAGCGGCGGGTCAGCTCGCAGGTGTCCGGGTCCATCCCGGCACGGGGCGGGTCGACGAACACGCTGCCGAAGTCGTAGCTTTTGAGGTCGATCCCTTCCAGGCGGCGGAAAGGCCGCACCTCGTTGAGGGCCTCGGTCAACTCTTCGGCCGACAGGCGCACCAGGCGCACGTTGTCGACGCCGTTGTCATCCAGGTTGTGCAGCGCGGCATTCACCGAGGTCTTGCTGATCTCGGTGGCCAGCACCTTGCGCACTCGGGTCGCGAGGGGCAGGGTGAAGTTGCCATTGCCGCAGTACAACTCCAGCAGGTCGTCATCGCGCTCGCCCAGCGCCTCGTAGGCCCAGCCAAGCATCTTCTCGTTCACCGTGCCGTTGGGCTGGGTGAAAGCACCCTCTGGCTGGCGATAGCGGAATGTACGCCCGGCAACATCGAGCGATTCGACGGCGTAGTCGCGGCCTATCACCACGCGCTTGCCCTTCGAGCGGCCGATGATGCTCACGCCCAACTCGGCGGACAACTGCTGTGCTTCGGCTTCCCATGCCTCGTCCAGCGGACGGTGGTAGCAGAGGGTGATCATCGCGTCGCCCGCGAGGGTGGTCAGGAACTCTACCTGGAACAACTTGAAGCTCAGCGCGTGGCTGGCTTGCCAGGCGGCCTTCAGGCGTGGCATCAGGTCGTTGATCTGCAGGCTGGCGATAGGGAAGTCGTCGATCAGGATCGGCGTGTACTTGTCCCCTGGGGCGAACATCGCGTAGTGGCGTTGCTCGTTTTCGCGCCACAGGCGAAACTCGGCGCGCAGCCGGTAATGTTCGCGAGGCGAGTCGAACACGGCAGGCTCCGGCGCATCGAAAGGCGCCAGCAGGCCGCGCAGGCGCTCGACCTTGGCGGCCAGTTGCTCGGAATAGCTCGAAGGGTCGAAGACAGCACTCATGCGTTGAACCAGCCCAGCTTGATGACAAAGAGAATGGACAGGATCACCAGCGCAGGATTCAGGTCACGGTAGCGACCGGAGAGCAGCTTGATGGCAGTCCAGGCGATGAATCCGAAAGCGATGCCGTTGGCGATCGAATAGGTCAGCGGCATGGCCAGGGCAGTCACTACCACGGGTGCGGCTTCGGTGACGTCGTCCCAGTTTATTTCCGCCAGGCCCGAGGCCATCAGCACGGCGACGAACAGCAGCGCCGGCGCCGTGGCGAAGGCAGGCACGCTGCCGGCCAGCGGGGCAAAGAACAAGGCCAGCAGGAACAGTGCCGCCACCACGATGGCGGTCAGGCCCGTCCGGCCACCGGCGCTTACGCCCGCCGCCGATTCGATGTAGCTGGTAGTGGTCGAAGTGCCGAGCAACGAACCCGCCATGGCGGCGGTACTGTCCGCGATCAGGGCGCGGCCCATCTTCGGCATGTGTCCGTCCTTGCCCATCAGGCCGGCGCGCTTGGCGACGCCGATCAGGGTGCCGGAGTTGTCGAACAGGTCGACGAACAGGAAGGCGAAGATCACGCTGACCAGGCCCACGTCGAGCGCGCCCATGATGTCCAGCTGCAGGAAGGTCGGCGCCAGCGACGGCGGCATCGACACCACGCCGGCGAATGGCGTGACGCCCAGCACGATCGACACCACGGTCACGGCGAGAATCCCGATCAGCACGGCGCCGCGAAGCTTCATGGCCTCCAGGGCGACGATCAGGAAGAAGCCCAGGGTCGCCAGGATCGGCGCTGGCTGCCGGAGGTCGCCCAGGCCTACCAGGGTGGCCGGGTTATCAACGACGATACCTGCGTTATGCAGCGCGATCAGCGCCAGGAACAGGCCAATGCCCGCGGCGATGGCCGAGCGAAGCGGCAGTGGGATGCTGTTGACGATCCATTCGCGGATGCGGAAGATCGACAGCAGGAAGAACAGCACCGCCGAGAGGAACACCGCGCCCAGCGCCACCTGCCAGGTATGGCCCATGTGCAGGACCACCGTGTAGGTGAAGAAGGCGTTCAGGCCCATGCCCGGCGCCAGCGCGATCGGGTAGTTGGCGATCAGGCCCATGGTCACCGAGCCGATGGCTGCGGCGAGGCAGGTCGCGACGAAGATCGCGCCCTTGTCCATGCCAGTCTCGCCGAGGATGCTCGGGTTGACGAACAGGATGTAGGCCATGGCCAGGAACGTGGTGATACCCGCAAGTATCTCGGTGCGCACGTTGGTGTCGTGTGCTTTCAGTTGAAACAGCCTTTCCAGCATGCCCGCTCCCCATGACGCTCCAGCGCCGCGAAATGTATCGACCCCATCAGCAAAGCACAGACCGTACCAGGCGCCGTGGTTTTATCCGGGGTGAAAAAAGCCGCGCATCATACCAGCATGGTTGCCAGGCGGTAATGCGTGTTGCAGTACACTTGATCGATCCTGTGGTATCGCCGCCGGCAACTCACCGTACTCCTCAGCGAAAACACCCATGCGACTGATCGATTATCACGGACTGTCCCCGCTTCAACGCAGCCAGTTGATCGACATCGACGTGCGTCCTGGGCAGCTGCGCTTTGCCGGCGATATCTCGAGCGCGCTGTACATTCTGCTCAGCGTCCAGAGTGATGACCGGCGGGGCATTGCGTTGCTGGTGGAGGACACGCCCAGGGCATTCATGCTGATCGAGCGCGGGACGCACCTCCCGGCATGGGCCGAGCCTGACGCGGTGACGCTCAGCGCCTTGCAGGTCGACTGGCGGTGCCAGGGCCGAGGCTTCGGACGCTTCTGCATGACCGCGCTGCCTCCATTGGTGCGCCGCGTGTGGCCACAGGCCCGACGGATGCAATTGTCGGTGGATCCGCAGAACGAGGCGGCCATTGCCCTGTACCTGTCCACCGGCTGGTGCGACAGCGGAGAGGGCTACCGGGCCCGCGTCGACCGAGAGCGCGCGATGACACTGCCGCTCTAGTCGCTGGCGCTCATGTGCCTTGGCGTTTGCTGTGCATGTGGTCGCGGCCTGCCAGGGTCGGGAACAGCTTGATCCACACTCCGGTCACCACCAGTGTGCCGACGCCACCAAGCACTACCGCTGGCACTGTGCCAAACCAGTGCGCTGTAACGCCCGATTCGAACTCGCCGAGCTGATTCGAGGCACCGATGAACAGGCCATTGACGGCGCTCACCCGGCCACGCATCTCATCGGGCGTCTCCAACTGCACGAAGGCGCTGCGGATGACCATGCTGATCATGTCGGCGGCGCCCAGTACCACCAGCACCGCCAAGGAAAACCAGAACGACGTCGACAGCCCGAAGCCGATGGTCGCCACACCGAACACGCCGACGGCGGTGAACATCACACGGCCCACCTTGCGCTCCACCGGGAACCGCGCGAGCCACACCGACATCAGCAACGCCCCGACCGCTGGCGCCGAGCGCAACAGGCCCAGGCCCCAGGGGCCGGTGAGCAGGATGTCCTTGGCGAACACCGGCAGCAGGGCAGTGGCACCGCCCAGCAGGACCGCGAACAGGTCCAGCGATATCGCGCCGAGGATGTCCTGGCGGCTGCGGATGAAGCGCACGCCCGCCAACAGAGATTCCAAGGTGGCGCGGCCATGCTGGGCGACTTGCTGGCGGGCGTCCAGGCTCAGCGTCAGCGTGCACGCGATGGCATAGAGAACCACGGTGGGGCCATAGACCCAGAGACTGCCGAAAGCGTAGAGAAAGCCGCCTACGGCAGGCGCGACGATAGTCGCGGCCTGGGTGGCCGATGCCGAAGCCGCCACCGCGCGCGGAAACAGCCCAGGCGGCACGACGTTGGGCAGCAGCGCCTGGGTTGCCGGCATCTCGAATGAGCGAGTCGCGCCCAGCATGAAGGCCAGGATGAAGATCATCTCGCGGCTGACGCTGTCGCTGGCGCTGGCCACCGCCAGCGACAGTGCGATCAACCCTTGCAGGCTCTGGCACAGCGCGGCGACCCGGCGGCGGTCGTAGCGGTCGGCGACGTGACCGGTGTGCAGCATGAACAGCACCCGCGGAGCGAATTCGACCAGGCCCACCAGGCCCAGGTCGAGCACGTTGCCGGTCAGCTGGTACAGGTGCCAGCCAATGGCCACAGTCAGCATCTGGAAGCCGCTAGCGGTGAAAACCCGGGCTAGCCAGAAGGCGAGGAAAGGGCGGTGGTGGCGCAACAGTAGCGGGGCGTCTGACATCGGCAAACCTGATCCATGGCGGCGGGGGGGCGCTGCAGATTATCACCAGTTTGTAACACAAGGTTGCAGATTGACGCCGCATCGAGACGGTCCGGCCACGGTCTGATGATTTCCAGAAGCAGGTGAGACAACCGGCCACGCGGCAAACAGCCACACTTCCCGGCGGGGCTTTCGGGACTATGCTTTGGGCTGTTGTTGACCTGGATCAATACGCCCGGGCTTCACAACAGAACCACCAGGCCCTGACGCCCGCGATCCAATAGAACAATTTCACCACGTCGTACTCGTAACCGTGGGGGCAGCAGGCTGAATGCCTGATGCCTGGTGCCGGATCACCTGACTGAGGAAGCACTATGTTCGGTTTAGAGGCTCTAGATCTCGCCCGAATCCAGTTCGCGTTCACCGTGTCGTTCCACATCCTGTTCCCGGCCATCACCATTGGTCTGGCGAGCTACCTTGCTGTTCTCGAAGGCCTCTGGCTCAAGACGGGCAACAGTGTCTACCGTGACCTCTACCATTTCTGGTCGAAGATCTTCGCTGTGAACTTCGGCATGGGCGTGGTCTCCGGCCTGGTCATGGCCTACCAGTTCGGCACCAACTGGAGCCGCTTCTCCGACTTTGCCGGCGCCGTCACCGGGCCTTTGCTGACTTACGAGGTGCTCACCGCCTTCTTCCTCGAGGCGGGTTTCCTGGGTGTCATGCTGTTCGGCTGGAACCGCGTTGGGCGCGGCCTGCACTTCTTCTCCACGGCAATGGTAGCGCTCGGCACCCTGGTCTCGACCTTCTGGATCCTGGCCTCCAACAGCTGGATGCACACGCCGCAGGGCCACGAGATCATCGATGGCCGGGTGATTCCAATGGACTGGCTGGCGGTGATCTTCAACCCCTCCTTCCCCTATCGGCTGGCGCACATGGCGACTGCCGCGTTCGTTGCCACCGCCTTCTTCGTCGGCGCTTCGGCCGCCTGGCACCTGCTGCGTGGGCGTGACAACCCGGCCATCCGCAAGATGCTGTCGATGGCCATGTGGATGGCCCTGATCGTAGCGCCCGTACAGGCGGTGATCGGCGACTTCCATGGCCTGAACACCCTCGAGCACCAGCCTGCGAAAATCGCCGCGATCGAAGGGCACTGGGAGAACGAGCCGGGGGTGCCCACGCCGCTGATCCTCTTCGGTATTCCCGACATGCAGGCCGAGGTCACTCGCTACAAGATCGAAGTGCCGGCCCTGGGCAGCCTGATCCTCACCCACAGCCTGGACAAGCAGGTACCGGCGATGAAGGAATTCGCGCCCGAGGACCGACCGAATTCGCTGATCATCTTCTGGTCGTTCCGCCTGATGGTCGGGCTCGGCATGCTGATGATCGCCGCGGGCCTGTGGAGCCTCTGGTTGCGCAAGCGCGGCACGTTGCACAGCTGCCGGCCGTTCCTGTACTTCGTGATGTGGATGGGACCCTCGGGGCTTATCGCGATCCTGGCGGGCTGGTTCACCACCGAGATCGGTCGTCAGCCGTGGGTGGTCTATGGCCTGATGCGCACGGCCGACGGCGTGTCCAACCACAGCTATGCCCAGCTCAGTATCACCCTGGTGATGTTCGTGGTCGTCTACTTCGCCCTGTTCGGCACCGGCTTCGGCTACATGATGCGCCTGGTGCGCAAAGGCCCGCACACCGGCGAAGGCGACGAGCAGAACCCTGGCGGCCCAGGACAGAAACGCACCCCGGCGCGGCCGCTGTCGGCGTCCTACGAGTCCACGGTTGGCGACAACGTCAGCCACAGCAAGGAGAACTGAGCCATGGGTATCGATCTTCCGCTGATCTGGGCCGTGGTGATCATCTTCGGCATCATGATGTACGTGGTCATGGACGGGTTCGACCTGGGCATCGGCATGCTCTTTCCCTTCGTAAAGGACGAGCGCGACCGTGATGTGATGATGAACACCGTGGCGCCGGTGTGGGACGGCAACGAAACCTGGCTGGTACTGGGCGGTGCCGGGTTGTTCGGCGCCTTTCCGCTGGCCTACTCGGTGGTCCTGTCGGCGCTCTACCTGCCGCTCATGCTGATGCTGGTAGGGCTGATCTTCCGAGGGGTGGCGTTCGAATTTCGCTTCAAGGCACGGGATGAAAAGCGCCACCTCTGGGACAAGGCGTTCATCGGCGGCTCGCTGGTAGCGACTTTCTGCCAGGGTGTTGCGCTGGGTGCGTTCATCGAAGGCTTCAAGGTGGTCGACCGCAACTACGCCGGCGGTTCGCTGGACTGGCTGACGCCGTTCAGCCTGTTCTGCGGGCTGGGGTTGATCGTCGCCTATACCTTGCTCGGTTGCACCTGGCTGATCATGAAGACCGAAGGCGACCTGCAGCGGCGCATGCATCACCTGGCACGCCCGCTGGCGTTGGTGCTGCTGGTGTTCATCGGCATCGTCAGCCTGTGGACCCCGCTGGCCTACCCCAACATTGCCGAGCGCTGGTTCAGCATGCCCAACCTGATCTGGTTCATGCCGGTGCCGCTGCTGGTGATGGTGACCTTCTACGGCCTGTTACGCGCCGTGGCGAGCAAAGCCAACTACCGGCCGTTCCTGCTGACGCTGGTGCTGATCTTCCTGGGGTACAGCGGCCTGGGGATCAGCTTGTGGCCGAACATCATCCCACCGTCGATATCCATCTGGGATGCAGCCGCGCCGCCACAGAGCCAGGGCTTCATGTTGGTGGGCACGCTGTTCATCATCCCGTTGATCCTCGTGTACACCTTCTGGAGCTACTACGTGTTCCGCGGCAAGGTGACCCACGACGACGGCTATCACTAGGAGGGGCAGGGCATGACGGGAAAGGACGGTATCGAGGAGGAGAAGAAACCGCTCTGGCAGCGCTTGGGGTGGCTGGTACTGATCTGGTGCGCCAGCGTCGCCACCTTGGGCGTGCTGGCGTGGTTGATGCGGATGTTCATGGCTGCGGCGGGCCTGACGACCCACTGAGACAGCGGGTAATTACTTGCGCGCTTTGAGCACCACGAACTTCGGCGTCGCCGCCACCTGTTCCACCCCACGGAACAGCCGCGCCAGCTTGCTGTGATAACCCAGGTGGCGATTGCCGACGATATACAGCGCGCCACCTACCACCAGCGCTTCCCGCGCCTGCTGGAACATGCGCCAGGCAAGCAGGTCGCCGACCACTTGCTGCTGGTGAAACGGCGGATTGCACAGCACGACGTCGAGCGACTGCTTCTCCTGGCTTGCCAGTCCATCGGCAGCTTCGATGATGGAGGGGCGATCGCCTAGCGCTGCCTGCCAGTTTTGCCGGGCCGATTGCACTGCCATGTAGGATTCGTCCAGCAAGGTGAGATGCGCCTCGGGGTTGGCCAAGGCACAGGCGATTCCCAGCACGCCGTTGCCGCAGCCAAGGTCGGCTATCCGCGCCTGACCCAGGTTGCGCGGCAGGTGCGGAAGGAAGGCGCGGGTGCCGATGTCCAGTCCTTCACGGCAGAACACGTTGGCATGGTTGAGCAGCTCGAGCGGTGGCATGTCGAGTTGGTAGCGGGTCGGGTAAGGCGAACGGGCGAGCGGGCGCTCATCCAGCGTGGCGGTGAGCAGACGTGCCTTTTTCTGTGCCAGAGAAGCCTGCACCGGGCCGACATACTTCTCGAGCAGGTCGCCTGCCGCGCGAGGCAAGTGCTTGATCATCGCGCCGGCGACCACCTGGGCGCCCGGCGCCAGGTGCCCCTGCAGGCGGATCAGTTGTTCTTCAAGCAGGGCCAGAGTCTTGGGCACACGCACCAGGACCCGGTCGAAATGACCTTCCCATTGTTCACTCGCAGGCACGAACGTCACGCTGTCGTATGCGCGGCCGTTGGCGACCAGGTTTTTCTCCAGGGCCATGCGTGCGAGGTGCGAGTCGCCGCTGCTGACCACCTCGAGTTTGCCGGAAAGACTGATGGCCAGTGCACCAAAGCTGTCGTTCAGCACCAACACGCGGCAGTTATCTGCCGGAGCCTGTTCAGCCAGGTTGTCCAGCAGATACTGGTCGGCCGCGTCGAAGGCCTGCAGAGGATCGTTGGCCTGCTCCGGCTGGCGGATCAGGTCGAGTTCGGCGAAGGGGCTGGAAAACAAGGGCATGGAATCGGCTCGGGTACAAAGGGCGCCCACCACAGGAAACGGCAGGCTGAAAGCGGCGATTCTACAGTGCTTTGCCCCCGCCGTGAGCCTGGACTGAGCTCAGACAGGCCGCAGAGGATGCTGGTTTTGCAGCTTCTCTGACACAGGCTTCGGGATAGCCCTACCAACCAGCGGTGTTCATCGCCAAGGCTTTGCGCGACACTTGCAACCATCTGATCGATGGAGCACCCCATGACCGCCAGCGCCGAGAAATTTACCCGCCAGACCCTGCTCGACGTGCAGCCGTTGACGCCCAACCTGTTCAGCCTGCGGACCACCCGCGATCCAGGCTTTCGGTTCAGCGCCGGACAGTTCGCGCGCCTGGGGGTGACCAAGCCTGACGGCAGCGTGGTATGGCGGGCATATTCCATGGTGTCGGCACCACACGACGAACACCTGGATTTTTTCTCGATCGTGGTACCGGGAGGCGAATTCACCAGCGAGCTGAGCCGGCTGGGGGAGGGCGACCAACTGTTGATCGACCGCCAGGCCTTCGGTTATCTGACCCTGGACCGCTTCACGGGCGGCCGTGATCTCTGGCTGCTGGCCACTGGTACAGGCATCGCGCCGTTCGTGTCGATCCTGCAGGGCTTCGAGGCCTGGGAGCGTTTCGACAGCATCAAGCTGGTGTATTCGGTGCGCGAGGCGAAGGAGCTTGCCTATCTCGACCTGATCAACGGCCTTGAACAGCGCGAGTACCTCGCCGAGCATGCGGGCAAGCTGCAGTTTATCCCAGTGGTCACCCGGGAGGCTTATCCAGGGGCCCTGAATGAGCGAATCACCACCCTGATTGAAAACGGCGGACTGGAGGAGGCAGCTGGCCTTGCGCTGACGCCTGAGCATTCGCGAATCATGCTGTGCGGCAACCCCGACATGATCGACGAGACCCGCAAGGTGCTCAAGGCGCGAGACCTGCAGTTGAGCCTTAGCCGGCGGCCTGGGCAGGTCGCCGTCGAGAACTACTGGTAACCGTTGCACGGCGCCGCGAAGGCGCCGTGCATGAGGCCAGCGTCAAGGCAGGCGATTCTGATCCTGGCGCTGGGTCTTGAGCAGGTCGCGGATCTCGGTCAGCAGGGTTTCCTGGGGAGTAGGGGCTGGCGGCACGCTGGGTGCTGCAGCCTCTTCGCGCTTGAGGCGGTTGATGACCTTGACGCCCATGAAGATGGCGAAGGCAATGATGATGAAGTCGATCACCGTCTGGATGAACTTGCCGTAGGCCAGCATCACCGCCGGTACATCGCCGTTGGCTGCCTTGAGCGTGATGGCCAGGTCGCTGAAGTCCACACCACCGATCAAAAGGCCCAGTGGTGGCATGACCACGTCGCCCACGAAGGACGAGACGATCTTGCCGAACGCGGCGCCGATAATGATACCGACCGCCATGTCCACGACGTTTCCTTTGACCGCGAAGGCCTTGAACTCTTTCAGCATGCCCATGGGTTTATTCCTTGTTACAAATGGTGAAGGTTAACGCAGTGTAATTCAGCATCGTGCATGACGCTGCGCACTGGAGTTAGTGACTGTCCTTGCACCAAATAGTTTTGTCGCCTCGCCTCAGGCTCGGCAAAGGCTGCGTCGGTTATCATGGCGGTTTTGCCAGGAGACTGTCCCATGGCCAAGGCCAAGCGCTTGTATGGCTGCACCGAGTGCGGTGCGACCTTTCCAAAATGGGCGGGGCAGTGCAGCGAATGTGGCGCCTGGAACACCTTGGTCGAGACCATGCTCGAAAGCGGCGCCGCTGCGGCGCCCAGCGGGCGGGCCGGATGGACCGGGCAGCAGGCGCAGATCAAGACCCTGGCAGAGGTCAGCGTCGAGGAAATCCCCCGTTTCAGCACCAGCAGCTCCGAACTTGATCGGGTGCTGGGCGGTGGCCTGGTCGATGGCTCGGTGGTGCTGATCGGTGGCGACCCCGGCATCGGCAAGTCGACCATCCTCTTGCAGACCCTGTGCAATATTGCTGAGCGCATGCCGGCGTTGTACGTCACGGGCGAAGAGTCCCAGCAGCAGGTGGCCATGCGCTCGCGGCGCCTTGGCTTGCCGCAGGACCAGCTCCGCGTGATGACCGAGACCTGCATCGAGACCATCATCGCCACGGCGCGTCTCGAAAAGCCGAAAGTGATGGTCATCGATTCGATCCAGACCATCTTCACCGAGCAGTTGCAATCGGCACCGGGCGGCGTTGCCCAGGTTCGCGAAAGCGCGGCCCTGCTGGTGCGCTATGCCAAGCAGAGCGGCACGGCGATTTTCCTGGTAGGGCACGTCACCAAGGAAGGCGCGCTGGCCGGCCCCCGCGTGCTGGAGCACATGGTCGACACCGTGCTGTATTTCGAGGGTGAGTCCGACGGGCGCCTGCGCCTTTTGCGGGCGGTGAAAAACCGTTTTGGCGCGGTCAACGAGCTAGGCGTGTTCGGCATGACCGACAAGGGCCTGAAAGAGGTGTCCAACCCCTCGGCGATCTTCCTCAACCGCGCCCAGGAGGAAGTGCCTGGCAGCGTGGTCATGGCCACCTGGGAGGGCACCCGGCCGATGCTGGTAGAGGTGCAGGCGCTGGTCGATGACAGCCATCTGGGCAACCCGCGCCGCGTCACCGTGGGCCTGGACCAGAACCGCCTGGCAATGCTGCTGGCCGTGCTGCACCGTCATGGTGGCATCCCGACTCACGACCAGGATGTGTTTCTCAACGTGGTGGGCGGGGTCAAGGTGCTGGAAACGGCATCGGACCTGGCACTGCTGGCGGCGGTGATGTCCAGCCTGCGCAACCGCCCCCTGGCCCATGGACTGCTGGTGTTTGGCGAGATCGGTCTTTCAGGTGAGGTACGACCGGTGCCCAGCGGTCAGGAGCGCCTCAAGGAAGCCGCCAAGCACGGCTTCAAGCGTGCCATCGTACCGAAGGGCAACGCGCCGAAAGAGTCTCCGGCGGGGTTGCAGGTGATTGCCGTGACGCGGCTGGAGCAGGCGCTGGATGCGCTGTTCGAGTAGGAGCGGCGGTACGGAAGCCCCAGCGACCTGCTCCTGCACCTTGCTCAGTGCTCCGCGGCAGCTGCCTGCCGCTTGAGCGGCAGGCTGTCATCGGCTTCGTCCAGCACGGGAATTTCCTTGCCCTCGGCATCGAACAGCTTGCCATCCTTGAAGTAGTCCCCGTCACGCAATACCGAGAGGTCCGAGTAGTGGATGGTGCGCTCGTAACCCGCGGCGAATACCGACTGCTGGTCCGAGTTGCCGGCCTTGAAGTGGTTGAACGCCAGGTTCAGCACGATCGCCATGATCGCCGCCGAGCTGATGCCTGAGTGGAAGATGGTTTCGAACCAGTTCGGGAAGTGATGGTAGAAGTTCGGGGCGGCGATCGGGATCATGCCGAAGCCCAGCGAGGCGGCGACGATGATCAGGTTCATGTTGTTCTTGTACTCGACCTTCGACAGCGTGCGGATGCCACTGGCAGCCACGGTGCCGAACAGCACGATGCCTGCGCCGCCCAGCACCGAGGGCGGTACCGCGGCGATCACCCGGCCCATGACCGGTAGCAGGCCGAGCACCACCAGGATTACCCCGCCCGTGGCAACCACATAGCGGCTCTTGACGCCCGTCACCGCGACCAGCCCGACGTTCTGCGCGAAAGCGCTCTGAGTGAATGAGCCGAAGATCGGCGCCAGGACGCTCGACGCCATGTCCGCGCGCAGGCCGTTGCCCAGACGCTTCGAGTCCACCTTGGTCTCGATGATCTCACCCACGGCAAGAATGTCCGCCGAGGTCTCTACCAGGGTCACCATGATAACGATGCACATCGAGAGGATGGCGGCGATATGGAAGGTGGGCATGCCGAAATGGAAGGGGGAGGGAAATGCCATCATCGGGCCTTCGCCGACCTTGCTGAAGTCGGTCATGCCCAGGCTCCAGGCGATCAGCGTGCCGATGATCATCGCCAGCAGGATCGACAGGCGGGAGATGGACGCGCTGCCCAGCTTGCTCAGTAGCAACACGGTGCCGAACGTCGCGGCCGCCAGGCCGATGTTCGCCATGCTGCCAAAGTCAGGGGCCTGGCTGTTTCCGCCCATCACCCAGCGTGCGGCCACGGGCATCAGGGTCAGGCCGATGGTGGTGATGACGATGCCGGTCACCAGCGGTGGGAAGAACTTGGTGATCCGCGAAAACACCGGCGTGATCAGGAATCCGATAAACGAGGCTGCCATGACCGCACCCAGCACGCCTTGCAGGCCACCGCCGCTCTCGCTGCTGAGGATCGCTCCCATGGTAGCTACCCCGGCAAACGACACCCCTTGCACGAGCGGCAACTGGCAGCCGAAAAACGGCAGGCCAAGGGTTTGCAGCAGTGTGGCCAGCCCTCCTGCGAACAGCGACGCGGCGATCAGCAGGCCGATATCGGCGGGGCTCAGGCCGGCGGCCTGGCCGAGAATCAGAGGCACCGCGACGATGCCACCATACATGGTCAGAACATGCTGCAGGCCGTAGGCCAGGTTGGCGCCAATACCCAGGTTCTCGTCTTCTGGACGCTGGGGTGATGACGTACTCGGGGAGGTAGTCATTGAGCAGGCTCTCTGTTTATTGTTGTGGCTCTACTGTAGACAACTACTGGCATGGATTGCCATAACAATTGTATACAATATTTTGATTTGAGCACGAACACGCGCACCCTCAGGTTGCCCGAGGGCTCTATGCAGATAGCGTTCCAACTGCCAGGAGGCTGGCTTAGAGGGGTGTGTACAAACTGCTACCCACCAGCTGCGAAGCTGTCTGGGTAGACAGGAAACATGTCAGGGCGAGTCCGTTAGCTGGCTAAGAGATTTCAAACTTCGATGAGTTCGCGCAACTCACGCATCATTTCGGTGCTGTCGGCCAGGTTCAGCTCCACAAGACGGTGCACGTGGCTCAGTGAATCCAAGTCGATGTGCAGACAGACAAAACCCAGCCGGTCAGGCTCTTCATGGCGCAGTTCCACCTGCATCTGCAGGCGGGCCTGAGGGCTGAGGTGAATGATGGCCTCGAAGTCCTGTGTAAGGTCGACATCCCAGGGCTCGGGACGTCTTATCAAAAGACCCTTGAGAGACAGGTCCAGAAGCTTGACCGGCCAGCAGTGCTTGCCCTGGCAAAGCTCGGTCGGCGCGTCAAAGGCAATGCGCTGGAAACGGCGGCGTTCGTCGTGATCGCTCATCATCGATAAAACCCTCTGGGCTACTGCCTGACTATAGTTGAAACAGCTGGGTCACACGGATACCGCTAAACTGGCTGCAAAGGCTCTAGATCAAAGCAAGTGTGGCAATGCGCCCAGACTGGCCCTAGACTCGATGGGCGGTCTTTCCAATTCACCAGCTGGAAGCTAACCATGAACAACAATAATAGCCTGCTGCGCCACATTCCGTGGTTGGTGGTGGCAGTCATAGGGGCCGCTGCGCTGGGTGTGGTTGCCCTGCGCCGTGGCGAGGCAGTCAACGCCTTGTGGATCGTGGTCGCGGCGGTCGCCATCTATCTGGTCGCCTACCGCTACTACAGCCTGTTCATCGCCACCAAGGTGATGCAACTGGACTCGCGCCGTGCCACCCCGGCGGTGCTCAACAACGATGGTCTGGACTATGTGCCGACCAATAAACACATTCTTTTCGGTCACCACTTTGCCGCCATTGCCGGCGCCGGCCCCCTGGTCGGTCCCGTGCTCGCCGCGCAGATGGGCTACCTGCCCGGCACGCTCTGGCTGATTGCCGGCGTGGTGCTGGCCGGTGCCGTACAGGACTTCATGGTCCTGTTCCTGTCCACCCGCCGCAATGGCCGTTCCCTGGGCGACATGGTCCGCGAGGAAATGGGCCGGATCCCGGGCACCATCGCCCTGTTCGGTTGTTTCCTGATCATGATCATCATCCTTGCGGTGCTGGCGCTGATCGTGGTCAAGGCCCTGGCCGAGAGCCCGTGGGGCATGTTCACTGTCATGGCGACCATCCCAATCGCCATGTTCATGGGCGTCTACATGCGCTATATCCGACCCGGACGGATCGGCGAGATCTCGGTGATGGGCGTGGTCCTGCTGCTGCTCTCGATCTGGCTGGGGGGCGTGGTGGCGGCTGACCCGGTATGGGGCCCGGCATTCACGTTCACCGGCGTGCAGATCACCTGGATGCTCGTAGGCTACGGGTTCGTCGCCGCCGTGCTGCCAGTGTGGCTGGTACTGGCGCCGCGTGACTACCTGTCGACCTTCCTCAAGATCGGTACGATCATTGCGCTCGCCATCGGTATCCTGGTCATCGCGCCCGAGCTGAAGATGCCGGCGCTGACCCAGTTCACCGACGGCACCGGCCCGGTCTGGAAGGGCACCCTGTTCCCGTTCCTGTTCATCACCATCGCCTGCGGCGCGGTCTCCGGCTTCCATGCCCTGATCTCCTCGGGCACTACGCCCAAGCTTCTGGACAACGAAACCAACGCCCGCTACATCGGTTACGGTGGCATGCTGATGGAATCGTTCGTGGCCATCATGGCCATGGTCGCCGCCTCGGTGATCGAGCCAGGCGTGTACTTCGCCATGAACAGCCCGGCCGCCGTGGTCGGCAGCGACGTGGTGTCGGTGGCGCAGACCGTCAGCAGCTGGGGCTTCGCCATTACCCCCGAGCAGCTTGAAGCGACCGCCAGGGACATTGGCGAGCACACGATCCTGGCCCGCGCCGGCGGTGCGCCGACGCTTGCGGTGGGTATCGCGCAGATCCTTCACCAGGTACTGCCGGGTGAAAACACCATGGCGTTCTGGTACCACTTCGCGATTCTCTTCGAGGCGCTGTTCATCCTTACCGCCGTGGACGCCGGTACCCGTGCCGGACGCTTCATGCTGCAAGACCTGCTGGGCAGCTTCGTGCCAGCGCTCAAACGCACCGAGTCCTGGGGCGCCAACCTGCTCGCGACCGCAGGGTGCGTGGCCTTGTGGGGATACCTCCTGTACCAGGGTGTGATCGATCCGCTGGGAGGCATCAATACCTTGTGGCCGCTGTTTGGTATCTCCAACCAGATGCTGGCGGGTATTGCACTGATGCTCGGCACCGTGGTCCTGATCAAGATGAAGCGCCAGCGCTATGTCTGGGTCACCCTGCTGCCGGCCGTCTGGCTGCTGATCTGCACCACCACTGCGGGCCTGATCAAGCTGTTCGACCCGAATCCGGCGGTGGGCTTCCTGGCCTTGGCCAACAAGTACAGCGTGGCGCTGGACGCAGGCCAGGTGCTGGCTCCGGCCAAGGATATCGGCCAGATGCAGCATGTGATCTTCAACGCGTACACCAACGCCGGGTTGACGATCCTGTTCCTGGTGGTGGTGTTCAGCATCCTGTTCTTCGCCCTCAAGGTCGGTTACGCCGCCTTGGGGCGCAAAGAGCGCAGCGACAAGGAAACCCCGTTCCAGGCCTTGCCTGACGCGTAACCAAGAGGAATGCGGTGATGTTCAACGACCTCGGTCGACTGGGTAAATACCTGGGACAGGCGGCCCGCCTGATGGTCGGCATGCCCGACTACGACACCTACGTCGAGCACATGCAGACCAAGCACCCGGACAAGCCGGTGATGAGCTACGAGGTGTTCTTCCGCGAACGCCAGGAAGCCCGTTACGGCGGCAAGGGTGGGCCCAAGTGCTGTTGAAACGCAGCTGCTGAGGGCGTTTGAAACCTGTGGGAGCCCGGCATGCCGCGCTCCCACAGTCATTTTTGGACAGGAGACCTTTCGTTTGCACGTACCTATTCCCGTCACAGTGCTCAGCGGCTTCCTGGGTGCCGGCAAGACTACCCTGCTACGCCACCTGCTCAAGGCCGAGCACGGCCTGAAGATTGCCGTGATCGAAAACGAGTTCAGCGATGCCGGCATCGACACCCAGTTGCTGGGCGACGAGCCGGTGCAAGTGATGACCCTGGCCAACGGCTGCGTGTGCTGCAGCATCCATACCGACCTGACCAAGGCCTTGTTCCTTCTGCTGGAGCGTCTGGACGCCGGCGAAATCGCTTTCGACCGCCTGGTGATCGAATGCACCGGCCTGGCTGACCCGGCGCCGGTGGCGCAAACCTTCTTCATCGAGGAAGAGCTGCGTGATCGCTACATCCTTGACGGCATCATCACCCTGGTCGACGCCGCCCATGCCGAGCAGCACCTGACCCAGTCCATCGCCCAGGCCCAGGTCGGTTTCGCCGACCGCCTGCTGCTCAGCAAGACCGACCTGGTCGAGCCTGCTGCTGTCGAGGCCCTGACCGAACGCCTGACCCGTATCAACCGCCGCGCCGCGATCCGCGTGGTCGAGCATGGGCGCATCGACCTTGCCGAACTGCTCGACGTCCGGGGCTTCAACCTCAACGACGACCTCGGCGCCAACCTGGCGCCGACCCTGCGCCCCCTGCGCGCGCCCGCCACCCCTGACCGCATCTCCAGCCTGGTCCTGCGCACCGATGCCCCGCTGGACATCGACCGCCTCAGCGACTTCATGAACGAACTGCTAGAGGACCATGGCAAGCAACTGTTGCGTTACAAGGGCGTGCTCAACATTGCCGGCGAAGACCGCCGCCTGGTGTTTCAGGGCGTGCTGAAGCTGTATGGGTTCGACTGGGACAGCGAATGGGCGGACGGAGAAGTGCGCGAGAGTGTGATGGTGTTCATTGCGGATGAATTGCCCGAGGAGAAAATCCGGGCGGGGTTTGAGGCGTTGGGTGACGGTTGATCGCCGTTTGCATTCCTTGGCCCCCACAAAAAAGCCCGGCATCAAGCCGGGCTTTTCAGATCAGGCGATCGCCAATCAGTTGCCGTACACCGGCAGCTTCTTGCAGACGGCCTTGACTTTCTCGCGAACGGCGTCGATCACCGCTTCGTTGTTCAGGTCGGCCAGGATGTCGCAGATCCAGCCGGCCAGCTCGCGGCACTCGGCTGCCTTGAAACCACGGGTGGTGACGGCCGGGGTGCCGAAGCGCAGGCCCGAGGTGACGAACGGGGAGCGTGGGTCATTCGGCACCGAGTTCTTGTTCACGGTGATGAATGCCTTGCCCAGGGCAGCGTCTGCGTCCTTGCCCGAGATGTCCTGCTTGATCAGGGAGAGCAGGAACAGGTGGTTCTTGGTGCCGCCGGAAACGACGTCGAAACCACGCTCGATGAACACTTCGGCCATGGCCTGGGCGTTCTCGACGACTTGCTGCTGGTAAGCCTTGAACTCAGGCTGCAGGGCTTCCTTGAAGCAGATCGCCTTGGCGGCGATGACGTGCTCCAGCGGGCCGCCCTGGGCACCAGGGAAGACAGCGGAATTGAGCTTCTTCTCGATGTCGGCGTTGGCACGTGCCAGGATCAGGCCGCCACGTGGACCACGCAGGGTCTTGTGGGTGGTGGTGGTGACCACGTCGGCGAAAGGAACCGGGTTCGGGTAGACACCTGCGGCGACCAGGCCGGCCACGTGGGCCATGTCGACGAACAGGTAGGCACCGACCTTGTCGGCGATTTCGCGGAAGCGGGCGAAGTCCAGGACCTGCGAGTAGGCGGAGAAGCCTGCCACAACCATTTTTGGCTTGTGCTCGAGGGCCAGGCGCTCGACTTCGTCGTAGTCGATCAGGCCGTTGGCATCGATGCCGTACTGGATGGCGTTGTACAGCTTGCCCGAAGAGCTGACCGAAGCGCCGTGGGTCAGGTGACCGCCATGCGCCAGGCTCATGCCCAGGATGGTGTCACCGGCCGACAGCAGCGCCAGGTAGACAGCGGCGTTGGCCTGCGAGCCCGCATGCGGCTGGACGTTGGCGTAGTCGGCGCCGAACAGTTCCTTGGCGCGGTCGATTGCCAGCTGCTCGACGACATCTACGTATTCGCAGCCACCGTAGTAGCGCTTGCCCGGGTAGCCTTCGGCGTACTTGTTGGTCAGGACCGAACCCTGGGCTTCCATGACGGCGGGGCTTGTGTAGTTTTCCGAAGCGATCAGCTCGATATGCTCTTCCTGGCGCTGAGCTTCTTGCTCCATGGCGGCAAAGAGATCGGCGTCGTACTTGGCAATGGTCAAATCACGGCTGAACATGGCGGTCCTCAAGGATCGGGCTGAAAAGGGGGGCATTCTACCCCATCGCTCGAGGGCTGGCATATGAAACGGCATCATGTCGCAGACCAGTGGAATTCATGGTCCCCACAGGCTGGTGCTACCCCAGCATGAACAACGTCTCGTTGCTGAACTGCGCCTCGAACTGGCTGGCCGGCATCGGCCGGCCGAACAGGTAGCCTTGCACCTCGTCGCAGCCATGCTCGCGCAGGAACTCCAGTTGCTCGTGGGTCTCGACGCCCTCGGCGATCACGGCGAGGTTGAGGCTGTGGGCCATGGCGATGATCGCGCGGGCGATCTGAGCATCCTGCTCACCTTCAGGCAGGCCGTCGACGAAGGTGCGGTCGATCTTGAGCACGTCGATAGGGAACTGCTTGAGGTAGTTGAGCGACGAGTAGCCCGTGCCAAAGTCGTCTACCGCAATGCTCAAGCCCAGGTTTTTCAAGCTGTCGAGAATCTGCATGGCCTTGTCGACTTCACGCATCAGGATACTTTCGGTCAGCTCCAGCTCGAGGCAGGCAGGCGGCAGCCCCGTCTCATCGAGGATGGTGGCAATGCGTGTGCCCAGATGGCCGTCCGAGAACTGCCGCGCCGAAATGTTCACCGAGACCTTGGGCACCCGCACCTTGTCCCGGTGCCAGGTCTTGAGCTGACGGCAGGCCTCGCGCAGCACCCAGTCGCCGACGTCGACCACCAGCCCCAGCTCTTCGATCACCGGGATGAAGTCGCCCGGCGGCACCAGCCCGCGGCGGGGGTGGCGCCAGCGCAGCAGGGCTTCGGCACCGGTCAGGCGCTTGCCGTCACCGCTGAACTGCGGCTGGTAATAGAGCACGAACTCGTCTTGCTCCAAGGCATGACGCAGGTCGCTTTCCAGCTCCAGGCGCTCCAGGGCGCTGGCGTTCATGTCGGCCTGGTAGAACTGGAAGTTGTTCTTGCCACGCTCCTTGGCGTGATACATCGCCGTATCGGCGTTCTTCATCAGCTGGCTCAGCTCATTGCCGTCCTGCGGGCTGAGGGCGATGCCGATACTGGCGGTCACGAAGAACTCGCGGTTTTCCAGCACGAACGGCCGAACCAGGCTGGCGAGGATGTTTTCCGCCACATGGATAGCGCGGTTCAGTGCCATCTCCCGCGTGGCGCGCGGCTGCAGCAGCAGGGTGAATTCGTCGCCGCCCATGCGCGCCACGGTGTCGTCATTGTCGACGCAGGCGAGCAGGCGCTCGGCCATGTCCTTGAGCATCCGGTCGCCCGCGGCATGGCCGAGCGAATCGTTGATCGGCTTGAACCGGTCCAGGTCGAGGAACATCAGCACCACCCAGGACTTGTTGCGCTCGGCCTGCTGCAATGCCGTGTAGAGCCGGTCCTGGAATAGCGTCCGGTTGGGCAGGTGGGTCAGGGCATCGTAGTAGGCCAGGCGGTGAATGCGCTGCTCGCTGGCCTTGCGCTCGCTGATGTCGGTGAAAAAGCACACGTAGCTCGCCAGGTCGCCTTCATCGTCCAGCACAGCGGTAATGCCGACCCAGGCCGGATAGTGCTCGCCGTTGCGGCGCTTGAGCCAGACTTCGCCCTCCCAGGTACCCCGCTGGTTCAGTTGCTTGAGCACATAGCGAAGGTGCGCCTGCTGCTGGTCGTCGACAGTCAGCATGCTGGGGAACTGGTCGAGCACATCGCCCACCGCATGCCCGCTGACCCGGCTGAAGGCTTCGTTGGCCTGGACGATGTAACCCGCAGGATCGGTGATCAGGATCGCCGAAGTCGAATGCTCGAACACCGTCGCGGCCATGCGCAGGTCTTTCTCGGCACGGCGCTGCTGGCTGATGTCGCGGCCCACGCCAAGCAGGCCCTCGAAGCGCTCCTGGTCGTCCCATACCAGCACCAGGCGCAGCTCGATTGGAATCTTGCGGCCATCGGCGCGCAGGCAGTCGAACAGGAACAGCTGGGTCGGCATCTGGCTGCGCAGCAGGGCCAGCTGCTGGCTGTCGCCCAGCGTCGCATGGATCCGTTCCATCAGTTCGTAGAGAGCGGAGAGCTGCGTAGGATTGGCGATGATCGATTGCCAGCCGTGCTGGAAGATCCAGTCGGCGCTGTACCCCAGCACCGCTTGCACGGAAGGGCTGACATAGTCGAGCTGCAGCTGGTTGTTGGTGGAGAAGATCACGTCGCTGATACTTTCGGCGAGCATGCGGTAGCGCTGTTCGCTCTCGCGCAGCGACTCGCTGGACGCGATCTGCACCGTCACGTCCTTGCCCACGCCAACGACGCGGGTAACCAGGCCTTCGGCGTCACGGGCCAGCACTTGTTCGCGGATGTCATACCAGCGCCAGCTGCCGTCGTGATGACGGAACCGCAACTGGCAATGCAAGGCCTGGCTGTAGCCGGTGTCGCGCTGTTGCTGACGCAGCAGTCGGTACTTCTCGGCATCCTCGCAGTGCAGCAGAAGCTCCCAGAAACGGTCACCCATCTGCGCCAGCTCGCTACGGTCGTAGCCCAGGGTCTGGCCCAGGTGCCGGTTGCTGAAAATTATCCGCTGGCTCAGCACGTCCTGTACATAAAGCTGATCGGGCACGGTTCGCACCACGTCTGACCAGAAGCCCTCGCGCTCGAGCAGGGACAGTTCGACCTGCTTGCGGCTGGTGATGTCGCTGATGCTCAGGATCACTGCCTGGAAGTCGCCACGGTGCTTGGGCAGGCGCGCCATCAGCCACAGGTGCAGGTCGCCGCCCGCCGGCGTGCGCAGGCGGACTTCCAGTTCCAGCTGGGAGCGTTGTCCGAGCAGCGCGTCGATCAACTGCATGCCTACGCTGTCACGGCTATCGTCGCTCTCGTCGATCAGACGCTGCCAGGCGCCCTCGTTGGAGTTGACGTCGAGCAGCTGGCGGGCCACCTGGTTGATCTCCGTGATCTTCAACTGCAGCAGCAACGAGCGGCGCAGGGCCGGGTCCAGCGCGAGGCTCTGGTTGAGGGCGGCACGGTCGCGCAGGTGATGGCGGTCTAGCTGGCCGGGCAGGCTGGAGAGGTCGAGCACGCACAGGGCAACGCCGGTGCCTTCGAAGATTTCCCGGTAGCGCCGGCGGTCTTCCTGCAGCGCCTGCTGGCGTCGCCGCATGTCGAGCAGCGCCAGCACCGGCAGCAGCGCGCAGATCAGCACCAGCAGACATTTGCCCAGCAGCGCTGGCAGCAACTGCTGGCGCACCAGGCCTGCGTCAAACAGCCCTCGCACTTGCCAACTGCTGCTGTCGATGTAGGCCAGCAACACGCTCTGCGATGATCCGGCATCGGCGCGGGCAGGCGCATGGCCCACGATTACCTCACCGCTGCGGATGTTTTCCAGCAGCCAGTGCGGCCGCGTAGGCCCGTCCAGATGACGGGTGAGTTCCTGGTAGTAGTCGGCTGACAGTTGCAGCAGCCAGTAGCCAGGGGTCGGTTCGCCGGGTTGGCGCAGCATGAGGTGGAGACTCAGGTCATCAGAGGAGTTGCCGTAGAAATAGGCGCGGCCCTGAGTGCGTTGCACATACTCGTCAATCAGCTGACGCGCAGGGACGCCTGCCTGGCTGTCTGCAAGCGTCCGGCCACCGGCATCCACCCAGCTCAAGCGCTGAAGCGCGGGTATCTTTTCCTGCAGCGCATGCATCATGGCAGGCATCGCCGAGGGCGCCGGAGGTTTGACGTGAGGCTGAAGCAGGTTCAGCGCCTGCTGGGCCTTGAGCGCCAGGTTCAAGTTCAGGTAGTCCGCCAGCTCAGCCGTCGCTTCCACGCTCTGACGACGCAGATCCGCCTGGGTGTGGCTGAACTGGGCGAACAGTTGCCACAGGAGCAAACCCAGCAAACCCAGGGCGAGCATGGCTAGCGTTCCCTTGAGGGAGCCGCGCAGCGGGGCAGCGGGGGCGGAGTGCTCGGTACGCGGGAGCGGCGGCAATGAGAGATTGGTCAAAGCGTTGTCCTGCGATAAGGCTGGCGAAGGCAGGGTTGAACCGAATGCATGGGTCGTGCCGAGCAGGCGCACTATAAGCCCGGCGGTCGAGGCCGGCTAGCATGCTCGTAAATGTGGCAAAGTGCCAGTCATGTCGATGAGAGGTCTCGGGGTCGATGCATGCGCCTCGGTCGGCATCCCCCCGCAACCTGTGCGAAAATGCGGCCGCTTGATAGACAACGCTTTGGAGATGTACGGTTTTGGTTATCCACTATTCAACCAACGGCAGCGATTCGGCCTGCGGTCGCAACAGTCAGTCCCTGGTCAGCACCGCGCAGGCCGCCGAGGTTTCCTGCAAGTCCTGCCAACGTTCTTTGGCCAAGCCCGATGGCGCCGCTGCCCCGGTTGGCGTGCGCAAGAGCCCCTCGCTGGCTGAACTGCGCAAGTCCACCAGCAAGCCTGCCGGCAAAACTGCCCAGGTGAACGCTTTCTGCGCCAAGGCCAGCTGGCGTGAGCGCCTGTCCGGGCAATCCGACCGTTGCCGCCTGCCGCGCGGTATGGCCAGACAGTCCCACGTCTGATCACCCTGGCGCCATGCCGGGCTCCCGGCATGGCCTGCCATCTGCCCATCTGTGCAACGCTGCGTCTTGGCGTAGAATGGGCGCCTTTGTTCAATGACACCCCGTAAATACATCACCGGACTACCCCGGCATGTCATCGGCAGGCCTGCCGCAGACTCCGCCGTGGTTTTTCGCCGATGTCTTTACCTCATATCTGATAGAGGGCTTGGTTTTGGCTCAATACGTCTACACCATGCATCGGCTGAGCAAGGTCGTGCCGCCGAAGCGGGAAATCCTGAAGAACATCTCGTTGTCGTTCTTCCCAGGCGCCAAGATCGGCGTCCTCGGCCTCAACGGCGCCGGTAAGTCGACCCTGCTGCGGATCATGGCAGGCGTCGACAAGGAGTTTGACGGGGAAGCCCGTCCGATGCCCGAGCTCAATGTCGGCTACCTGCCCCAGGAGCCGCAGCTCGATCCGAGCAAGACCGTTCGCGAAGCGGTCGAGGAAGCGGTCAGCGTGATCAAGGACGCCCAGGCCCGCCTGGACGAGGTCTACGCTGCCTACGCCGAACCCGATGCCGACTTCGACAAGCTGGCCGCCGAACAGGCCAAGCTCGAATCCATCCTGCAGGCCGCCGACGGCCATAACCTCGAGCGCCAGCTCGAAGTCGCTGCGGACGCCCTGCGCCTGCCGGCCTGGGAAGCGAAGATCGAGCACCTGTCCGGTGGCGAGAAGCGCCGAGTGGCACTGTGCCGCCTGCTGCTGTCGGCACCCGACATGCTGCTGCTCGACGAGCCGACCAACCACCTGGATGCCGACTCGGTTGCCTGGCTCGAGCGCTTCCTGCACGACTTCCCTGGCACCGTGGTAGCGATCACCCACGACCGTTACTTCCTGGACAACGTCGCGGGCTGGATCCTCGAGCTCGACCGCGGCGCCGGTATCCCGTACGAAGGCAACTATTCTGGCTGGCTTGAAGCCAAGTCGGACCGCCTGGCGCAGGAATCCAAGCAGCAGAGCGCCCACGAAAAGGCCATGAAGGAAGAACTGGAGTGGGTGCGCAAAGGCGCCAAGGCCCGCCAGTCCAAGTCCAAGGCCCGTCTGGCACGCTTCGAGGAAATGCAGTCGCAGGAATTCCAGAAGCGCAGCGAGACCAACGAGATCTACATTCCGGCCGGTCCTCGCCTGGGTGACAAGGTCATCGAGTTCAAGAACGTCAGCAAAGGCTATGGCGATCGCGTGCTGATCGAAAACCTGTCGTTCGCCATGCCCAAGGGCGCCATCGTCGGTGTCATCGGTGGTAACGGCGCCGGTAAGTCGACCCTGTTCCGCATGCTGATGGGCAAGGAACAGCCAGACTCGGGCAGCATCGAGATCGGCGAGACCGTGCAGCTCGCGTGCGTCGACCAGAGCCGCGAAGACCTGGACGGCGGCAAGACCGTGTTCCAGCAGATCTCCGACGGTTCGGAGCAGATCCGCATTGGCAGCTACGAGATTCCTGCGCGTACCTACGTTGGCCGCTTCAACTTCAAGGGTGGCGACCAGCAGAAGTTCGTCAAGGACCTGTCCGGTGGTGAGCGTGGGCGCCTGCACCTGGCCCTGACCCTGAAGGAGGGCGGCAACGTCCTGCTGCTCGACGAACCGTCCAACGACCTCGACGTCGAGACCCTGCGTTCGCTTGAGGAAGCCCTGCTGGACTTCCCGGGCGCCGCGATCGTGATCTCTCACGACCGGTGGTTCCTGGACCGCGTGGCGACCCACATCCTGGCGTACGAGGATGACTCGAACGTGCTGTTCTTCGAAGGCAACTACACCGAGTACGAAGCCGATCGCAAGAAGCGGCTGGGTGATGCTGCGGCGCAGCCGCATCGTGTACGCCACAAGAAGCTGGCCCAATAGGGCCCTTCTAGATGCACAGCAATGGGGCCCTTCGGGGCCCCATTTTTGTGCCTGGGTCAAACCGGATAGACGGTAAATTCGACTCCTTCTTTGTATACATTTATAGAAATGCACCAAAAATATTCATAAAAACGACATGACGCCCTGTTGCAGTGCGACTCGTTCTTGATAAAGTCCGGAAAAAATTCCTACAAATCCAATAATCTGGTGAACCTTGTCATGATCGAATCCGTCGACGATTTCCTCGCGCGCCTCAAGCAGCGCGACCCTGCCCAGCCCGAATTCCACCAGGCCGTCGAAGAAGTACTGCGCAGCCTGTGGCCCTTCCTCGAAGCCAATCCTCACTACCTGCAGGCCGGTATTCTCGATCGCATGGTCGAGCCTGAACGCGCGGTGCTGTTCCGTGTGTCGTGGGTCGATGACCAGGGCAAGGTCCAGGTCAACCGCGGCTACCGCATCCAGATGAACAGCGCCATCGGCCCGTACAAGGGCGGTCTGCGCTTCCACCGTTCGGTGAACCTGGGCGTGCTGAAGTTCCTGGCCTTCGAGCAGGTGTTCAAGAACTCCCTCACTTCGCTGCCCATGGGCGGCGGCAAAGGTGGGTCGGACTTCGATCCGAAGGGCAAGAGCGACGCCGAAGTCATGCGTTTCTGCCAGGCGTTCATGAGCGAGCTGTATCGCCATATTGGCGCCGATGTAGACGTACCTGCCGGTGACATCGGTGTCGGTGCCCGCGAGATCGGCTTCATGTTCGGCCAGTACAAGCGTCTGGCCAATCAGTTCACCTCGGTGCTGACCGGCAAGGGCATGACCTACGGCGGCAGCCTGATCCGCCCAGAGGCCACCGGCTATGGCTGCGTGTATTTTGCCGAAGAGATGCTCAAGCGCCAGGACAAGCGCATCGACGGGCGCCGCGTGGCCATCTCGGGTTCCGGCAACGTGGCGCAGTATGCCGCGCGCAAAGTCATGGACCTGGGCGGCAAGGTGATCTCGCTGTCCGATTCCGAAGGCACCCTTTACTGCGAAGCCGGTCTGAACGATGAGCAGTGGGATGCGCTGATGGACCTGAAGAACGTCAAGCGCGGCCGTATCAGCGAGCTGGCCGAGCGCTTTGGGCTTGAGTTCCGCAAGGGCGAGACTCCATGGAGCCTGCCGTGCGAGATCGCATTGCCGTGCGCGACGCAAAACGAGCTGAACGGCGAAGATGCCCGCACCCTGCTGCGCAACGGCTGCCTGTGCGTGGCCGAAGGCGCCAACATGCCCACCACGCTCGATGCTGTGGACCTCTTCATCGAGGCTGGCACCCTGTTCGCACCAGGCAAGGCCTCCAATGCCGGCGGTGTTGCGGTAAGCGGGCTTGAGATGTCGCAGAACGCCATGCGCCTGCTGTGGACCGCAGGTGAAGTCGACAGCAAGCTTCACCACATCATGCAGTCGATCCATCACGCGTGTGTGCATTACGGCGAAGAAGCGGACGGCAGCGTCAACTACGTTAAGGGCGCCAATATCGCGGGCTTCGTGAAGGTTGCCGATGCCATGCTGGCCCAGGGCGTGGTCTAGTCCTCGAGCGGCCCGATGGTAACGACCTCGATCATCTGATTGCCAACGGGTCGCTGCCACAGCACTTCATCACCGGGGCCGGCGCCCAGCAGCGCACGGCCTAGCGGCGAACCCCAGTTGATCAGGCCACGCGCAGCGTCGGCCTGGTCTTCGCCTACCAGTTGCACGATGTGCTCGTGATCGTCTTCATCGATGAAACGTACCCGGCTGCCGATCTGCACCTTGTCTTGCGTGGTGGCGGGCGGCACCACTTGCGCGCTCTGCACGCGAGCACGGAAATAGCGCAGGTCCCGCTCGATGTCGGCCAGGCGCTGCTTGTCGGCTTGCTCGCCCTGGGCCACCAGCTCGCTACGCAGCGCATCGAGGCTTGCGACCCGTTGTTGCAGCAAAGCCAGGCCGCTGGCGGTGACGTGGTTGGGTTGCTCACTGATCCGGCGCTCTACCGGCTGGCTGGCCTGTGCGGCGGCCTGGTCTTCGTTGACGAATGCTCGGCTCATGTGGGGCCTCCTTTTGCAGAAGACCGTAAGAGCGGGGCGCGGGTTGCAATGATGTTCCTGATGGAACTCAACCTGCGGTCGAATTGTGGGAGCGGGCTGGTCCCGCGATCGGGCGCAAAGCGGCCGTGAAATCTGCAAAGGCCGTATGTAAGGATCATCGCATTAGCAGATTCTACGGCCGCTTCGCGCCCGATCGCGGGACCAGCCCGCTCCCACACGGTACAGGTGCAGGGTGCAGGGGAACGGGACAGGCAGTGAATCTCAGTAGTTGTACCACTTGAGTTCCAGCATCACTTCGTTCTGCGCGCTCGCGAGCTGGCTGAACTCACGCTTGGCACTCAACCGCACTCCAAGGTCGCGCGACACTTCCCACTGCTGGTTAAGGCTCAGGCTCCGACGAACCTCGCCATTGGTGAAGTAATCACCCTTGGCTTCCAGGCTCAGGTTGCCCAGGCCGTTGCGCCAGAGCACGCCGCCATTGAACCCGGCCGCAGGGGCGATGAACTGGGCGAAATCGTTGTGATGCTCGACGCGCACGGTGCCCAGGGCAAAACCAAGCAGGCCGTCGGCCAGCTCCCAGGTGCCGCCGGCGCCGCCGTTGACGTGACTGACCAGCACATCATCGTTGTGCTTGCCCGGCACTCGCTCAAGGCCCCCGGCCACTTGCCACGACCAGGGCTGCAGCAGTTCGTTGCGCGGGGTGAGCGAGCGGATGGTCGCCAGGTCCAGGCGCTGAACCTGCCAGTCGTTGCTTTCGTACTGGCGCAGCTTGAGCTGCAGGATCTCGATCTGCGCACCCAGGGGGAAGCCGTAGGCGTTGTCGTTGAGGTCGTGGTAGGCCATGCGCAGGCCATACTCGGCAAAGGCACGGTCTTCACGGGTACCTGCGCCCAGCTGCCAGGTACGCGACTGATGGCCGTTTTCGGGTAGCCCCGGACGCTCGATGTCCAGGGCAGGTGGCGGATTACGGTTGATTGCCCGCAGCAGCTCGAAGCTGCGCTTGGCGCGCGCCGGATCACGCTCCTGGCCGGTCGCGCGGTAACGCTCCAGGCGAAACGCCGCGTCCTGCACCAGGGCTTGGCGGTCCTGGGGCAGGGCAGTGAACTCGGGGGCCTCCAGCCTGGCAGTGTCGGCGCTGAGGGCCAGCACCTGCTCTTGTTCGGCATCGTCGAGGGGCTCCGCGCGGGCCAACAATTCCCGCTCGCGCGAAGGACGGTAACGGGTGCTCTCCACCAGCCCGGCCTGCTTGACGGCCTTGACCGTGTCGGTAGGGATGGCAGTGAGCGGAAACTGCGAGGTCAGGTCCAGGCTGGGACGCGCCACCTGCAGCAGTTCGAGCAGGCGGTAGGAGCAGTTTTCGTCGAAAAAGAAGTAGTCGAACTGGATCTGCTTGAGCTCCCAGACGTGCTCGACCATGCGCCCGGTTTCCTCGGGCGTCAGGTTCAGCTGGTATTCCCACAGGTCGCGGTTTTCCAGGCTGCGGTATTCGGAAAGCTTTTCCTGATAGGGAACCATGGCAAAGAGCCCGGGATAGCCGCCCATCAGGCCTTTCCAGGCATACAGGATGCTGTTGTCGCTGCCCTCGACGTAAGCGCCGAAGTTGATGGCATAGCTGAGCAGCGAGGTCTCGTCGCGCTTGGCCGCGGCCTGGTCGATACGCAGCAGGGTGTGGCCGAACATCGAGGAAGGGCTGTTCAGGTAGGCTGCGGGAAACACCAGTACGGCGCTATCGGGCGAGACATCCTGGTACCAGCTTTTGTACTCCTGGCAGTCTGGCTGCGGCAGGTCGGTCAGCTGCAACTGCTCGCGCAGCCAGCGTGTGCGTGCGGGGTAGACGCATTGGGCATGCTTGTCGCCCAGGCTTGCCGGGGCATAAAGGGCGTCAAGGGTGGCGCGCAGCTCCTGATCGGGATGGTGGGCACCGTCGGCTGCGAGAAAAAAGCGTGGGTCATCGACATAGCTGCGCCAGCCACCGAGCTTGCCGGTTTCGTAATGGCCGATGGCGATCCAGTAGCGGTCGGCGGCCAGCTGTTGCAGGCGCGTGGCATCCGGCTGCTGGGCAGCGTGAAGCGGGGCGCTGGCACAGAGCGCCAGGCAGGCAAGGCGTTTGAGCATATCGGGCAACTACGTCTGAATGATGCCGAAAGAAGGGTGTGCAATACCCTGCCCCGGTAGGGGCAGGGCGGGCCGAGCTTAGGCCTGGGTCGCGTATTTGGCCAGGCGAGGGTCGTTTTTCAGGATGGCGAGGGTGTTGCTGTGGACGTCTTCGGCAGTCACTTCGGCGCTGTTGAAGATTTCCTGGAAGTGCTGGTGAGTGACCGAAGCGAAGTGCGCGCGGTCCTCAGGGGCCACGCCAAGCACCACGGCGTAGGTGGTCAAGGCTTCGCCCTGGCCCTTGGCCATGTCTTCGGAAAGCTCATTCATCATGCCGTTCATGGCGAACCAGGATTTGCCGCCATAGGTCAGGGAGGCATTAGTCGAGCAGCCATTGGTGCCGGAGGTCATGCCAAAGGTGGCGTTGCCGGAGGTGCCGTTGGTGGTGGAAGCGAGGAAGTGAGCCGGCGTGCCGCGCTGGCCCTCGAACAGCATGTTGCCCCAGCCGCAGTCCGGGCCGCCTGGCGCCTGGGCCATTGCGTTCAGGGAAACCGCGGTGAACAGAGTACCCAGAAGAATCCGTTTCATAGCTTTGTTCTCTTTTTCGAAAGTACCAAAGGTCAGGGTTTTCTGGCGATACCGCTGCCAGGTCGGGGATGCAAAGCACCCACCCGCGCAGCTTGGAGTTTAGGCACGATCCAAAGGTTGCGTGGCTTATTGCGAAAAATTGCAGGAAACGACGTATCCCCTGGCTGCGACATAAAGTCTTGGGGAGCCTTGCAACCCGCGCCAAGGCGGCGCCAGAATGCCGACATCTGCCCCGCCGAAGTAAGGAAGCCCAATGCCCGATCCTGTCGCTGCGAGCCTGCGTCTTGCGCCTGAAGCCCTGACCCGGCGTTTTTCCGCTGAACAGTTTGCCTTCACCAATACTGACGATCTGGAACCTTTTCGTGGTGTGCTGGGCCAGGAACGCGCTGTCGAGGCCCTGCAATTCGGCGTGGCCATGCCGCGCCCTGGGTACAACGTGTTTGTCATGGGGGAGCCCGGCACCGGGCGTTTCTCGTTCGTCAAACGCTACCTCAAGGCTGAAGGCAAGCGTCAGCAGACCCCGGCCGACCGGCTCTACGTCAACAACTTCGATGACCCGCGCGAACCGCGCGCGCTGGAGCTGCCGGCCGGTACCGCAGGCGAATTCTGCGCCGACATGAACGGCCTGATCGACAACCTGCTGGCGACGTTTCCAGCGGTGTTCGAGCACCCGTCCTACCAGCAGAAAAAAAGCGCCATCGACCGCGCCTTCAACCAGCGCTACGACCGCGCTCTGGATGTGATCGAGCGTGCGTCGCTGGAAAAGGACGTGGCCCTGTACCGCGACAGCAACAATGTCGCCTTCACTCCGATGAGCGATGGCAAGGCGCTGGACGAGGCCGAGTTCGCGCAGTTGCCCGAAGACGTCCGTGAACGTTTCCATGACGATATCGCCGCCCTTGAGGAACGCCTGAACGAAGAGCTCGCCAGCCTGCCTCAGTGGAAGCGCGAGTCGAGCAACCAGCTGCGCCAGCTCAACGAAGAAACCATCACCCTGGCACTGGAGCCTTTGCTGGCGCCGCTGTCTGAAAAGTATGCCGAGAATGCGGTGGTCTGCGCCTACCTGCAGTCCATGCAGCTGAACCTCCTGCGCACCGTGGTCGAGCAGTTGGTGGACGACAGCAAGGCCGACGCCGTGGCGCGCAAGCTGCTCGAGGAGCAATATGCGCCGAGCCTTGTAGTCGGTCACCATGCCAGCGGCGGCGCGCCGGTGGTGTTCGAGCCGCACCCGACCTACGACAACCTGTTCGGGCGCATCGAATACAGCACTGACCAAGGAGCGCTGTACACTTCGTACCGCCAGTTGCGTCCGGGCGCCTTGCACAAGGCCAATGGCGGCTTCCTGATCCTCGAAGCCGAGAAGATGCTCGGTGAGCCTTTTGTGTGGGACGCGCTCAAGCGCGCCCTGCAATCGCGCAAGCTGAAGATGGAATCGCCGTTGGGCGAGCTGGGCCGCGTCTCGGCCATCACGCTCAATCCGCAGATGATCGCGCTGAACGTCAAGCTGGTGATCATCGGCTCGCGCCAGCTGTACTACGCGCTGCAGGACCATGATCCGGACTTCCAGGAGATGTTCCGCGTGCTGGTCGACTTCGATGAAGACATCCCCATGGTCGATGAGAACCTGGAGCAATTCGCCCAGTTGCTCAAGACCCGCACCAGCGAAGAGGGCATGGCGCCGCTCACCTCCGATGCAGTGGCGCGGCTGGCTACCTACAGCGCGCGCCTGGCCGAGCACCAGGGGCGTTTGTCGGCGCGCATCGGTGATCTGTTCCAGCTGGTCAGCGAGGCCGATTTCATCCGCCAGCTTGCCAGCGACGAGATGACCGACGCGGGCCACATCGAGCGTGCGCTGCGGGCCAAGGCCACGCGCACCGGCCGGGTGTCGGCGCGCATTCTCGATGACATGCTGGCCGGGATCATCCTGATCGATACCGAAGGTGCGGCCATTGGCAAGTGCAATGGCTTGACCGTGCTGGAGGTCGGTGACTCGGCCTTCGGCGTGCCGGCTCGGATCTCCGCCACGGTATATCCGGGAGGCAGCGGCATCGTCGACATCGAGCGTGAGGTCAACCTGGGCCAGCCGATCCACTCCAAGGGTGTGATGATCCTGACGGGTTACCTGGGCAGCCGCTATGCCCAGGAATTCCCACTGGCCATTTCGGCAAGCATCGCCCTGGAACAGTCCTACGGTTACGTCGACGGCGACAGCGCTTCGCTGGGCGAGGTCTGCACGCTGATCTCGGCGCTCTCCAAGACCCCGCTCAAGCAGTGCTTCGCCATCACTGGCTCGATCAACCAGTTTGGCGAGGTCCAGGCTGTCGGCGGGGTCAACGAGAAGATCGAGGGCTTCTTCCGGCTCTGCGAGGCTCGCGGTTTGACGGGCGACCAGGGGGTGATCATTCCGCGCCCGAACGTGGCGACGCTGATGCTCGACGAGCGCGTCTTGCAGGCGGTGGAAGCGGGGATGTTCCACGTCTATGCGGTCAGCCAGGCCGATGAGGCGCTGAGTCTGCTGGTCGGGGAGCCCGCCGGGGCACCAGATGCTGACGGACAGTTCCCCGAAGGCAGCGTCAACGCCCGAGTGGTGGAGCGGCTGAGCTTCATCGCCGAGATGGTCAGCGAAGAAGACATCAAGGAGGCCGAGAAGGACCGGCTCGAAGAGGCGCTGGCCCAAGCAAAACCTGCGTAAGTCAAGAAACCGGCGCGGCGGCACTTCGCTACCGTTCGGCGCCGGTTTTCTATCTTATCGCTGGGTAATCTATGCTGGAAGGCATGGAGAGCAAACAGGTTCAGGATGGAGACAGCCCGCAGCGGCGGGCTGAACAGAGCCTCATCGAGGGCCATCGCCATGCCGCGCAGCCTCAGCCTTACCCGCCAGTGCCTGGGCCTAGTGACCCGTATCGAATGCAGTATCCGTCCCCTGGCCGGAGACAACGGCATGTGGACCTTGCTGTTCGCCGCCGGCATGGCTGGCGAGCAACCGTCCGCCATCAAGGCCCAAGGCCCGTTTCATGGACCGCTTGTAGCCGAATCCGTGCTCAACGCCATCGTCGACAGCCTGACACTGCATGGCTACCAGGTCGCCACTGACCCGCAGATCTGGTGCCTCCACCTGCAAGCTCAGTTACGCAAGATCAATGGCGAGCGGGTTCACAACCTGGGCGACTACCAGTTTCATCCGGAAACCTGAAAAGAGCGGATTCGCCTGCGTCGCCTTGTCGCAGGCTTTTATCTGTCATGGCAGGCTGGCTATACTCGCGCTCGCTTTTTCGCCATCAGATGAGTTTTATATCCCATGGAACGTGTTCTCGAAAACGCGATGTATGCCTCGCGCTGGCTGCTCGCTCCCATTTATTTCGGTTTGTCCCTGGGCCTGCTCGCGCTGGCGCTGAAGTTCTTCCAGGAAGTCGTCCACGTCCTTCCCAATGTCTTCGCTCTGAGTGAGGCAGACCTGATCCTGGTGATTCTCTCGCTGATCGACATGTCCCTGGTCGGCGGCCTGCTGGTGATGGTGATGTTCTCCGGCTACGAGAACTTCGTCTCGCAGCTCGACATCGATGACAGCAAGGAAAAGCTCAACTGGCTGGGCAAGATGGACTCCTCATCGCTGAAGATGAAAGTGGCGGCATCGATCGTGGCGATTTCCTCGATCCATCTGCTGCGGGTGTTCATGGACGCGCAGAACATTTCGACCGACTACCTGATGTGGTACGTGATCATCCACATGACTTTCGTTGTCTCGGCGTTTGCCATGGGTTACCTGGACAAGCTCACGAAGCACTGACGGTCGCGCGTTGTGGGCCGATGCCGCCGCCCGTCCGTTGCGAAACGGACGGGCGGTTGCGTTTTTGTCTTGTGCTTTTGCCAAGGCCGTACGAAAAATAGCACTCACGCGTGGTTCCATCGCGAGGTGCTCACATGAACCTGCATGAACTCAATGGAGAGGCCAGGGCGGGCCGTGTGGAAGAGCTCAACCTGATCGCCATCGAAGGTGGTGACTATCTGCTTGAAGCCCGTATCCACGGGCGTCCCCATCCACTTGCCGATGCCCGGGGGCAACGGCTGCGGGTGCATTCGGTCGAGGATGCGCGGTTGCTGCTGCAAGATGTGCCGCTGGTATCGATGAACCTTGTTCACTGGTCTGTCCAGGATGAGATGTGCGGCATGGGCGTGCACCCCGAGGAAGACCTGAAAGTCCCCATTTCCCGGCGTTCCGCCTGGTAGCTGAAGGCTGCGCCGCAGTGTGCTAGGCTGCTCGCCCTTTTCATAAAGGGCGCGGCTGTCGTGCGCCCTGCAGCGGAGCAAGCAAATGTCCGAACTGAACCTGTCTACCGACGAAACCCGCGTCAGCTATGGCATTGGCCGTCAGCTGGGTGGCCAGCTGCGTGACAACCCGCCACCGGGCGTGAGCCTGGATGCCATCCTGGCTGGCCTGACCGATGCCTTCAACGGCGAGCAGAGCCGCGTAAGCGAAGCCGAGCTGTCGGCCAGCTTCCAGGTGATCCGCGACATCATGCAGCGCGAAGCGGCCGTCAAGGCTGAAGCTGCTGCTGGCGAAGGCAAGGCCTTCCTGGCTGAAAACGCCAAGCGTGACGGCATCACCACCCTGGCTTCGGGCCTGCAGTTCGAAGTGCTGACCGCAGGCGAGGGCGCCAAGCCATCGCGTGACGACAGCGTCCGTACCCACTACCACGGCACCCTGATCGACGGCACCGTGTTCGACAGCTCGTACGAGCGTGGCCAGCCGGCTGAATTCCCGGTCGGTGGCGTTATCGCGGGCTGGACCGAAGCGCTGCAACTGATGCAGGCCGGTAGCAAATGGCGCCTGTACGTGCCTAGCGAACTGGCCTACGGTGCCCAGGGCGTTGGCAGCATCCCGCCGCACAGCGTGCTGGTGTTCGATGTAGAGCTGCTGGACGTTCTGTAACGTTGGCACCTGGGGCCGCACAGCGGCCCCAGTCCCCTCCCGGTCAGTGCAATTGACCTGTCGCCGGCCTCAGTGCCCGCGCATAGCAGAACAGAAACAGGTTACGCACCAGTTCCTTCAGCACGATCGGTTCACACGAATTCAGCCCATTGAGGTCCAGGTCTCCCTGGTCACGAAGCTCATCGAGCGCGTCTTCCTCGATCACCGCACATACCTCGCCGGTTTCCCGGTGCAGGATGCGCAAGTAGGGCTGGGGACGGTCAAGCCAGGCGTCTATCAGATAAGTCATGGCTATTCTCCTTGGATTCGATTTCCAATGAGAATAATTCTTATTATCAAAATAGCAAGTGCCTATTGGCGAATTTCTGCGCCAGCCCCTATGGCGGGGGATCAGACCTTGCGCACGAATTCCGACTTCAGCTTCATCGCGCCGATACCGTCGATCTTGCAGTCGATGTCGTGGTCGCCGTCGCACAGGCGGATGTTCTTGACCTTGGTGCCGACCTTGACGACCAGGGACGAGCCCTTGACCTTCAGGTCCTTGATGACGGTCACGGTGTCGCCATCCTGCAAGACATTGCCCACCGAGTCCTTCTTCACCACGTCATCGCTGGCCGCTTCGGCTTCGCCGCTGGCCGACCACTCATGGGCGCACTCCGGGCAGACCAGCTGGGTGCCGTCTTCGTAGGTGTATTCGGAGTTGCATTTGGGGCAGGGTGGCAAAGTGCTCACTAGGGTTCCTCAAGACAGGCAAGAAAATAAGACCCACATTGTATAGGGTTTTGCCGGTCAATTGGAAAGCGGGCCCATCCAGGGATGGGCCGGAGGGATCAGTGCGTACGGGCGACGGCGAACTCGCTGAGTTCAACCAGGGCATCGCGGTACTCGCTGGCGGGCAGGGCTTCCAGGCAGGCGATGGCGCGGGCCGCATAGTCGCGGGCCAGGCGGGCGGTGTAGTCCAGGGCGCCCGAGGACTCGACGGCGGCGCGGATGCTTTCGAGATCTTCGATGCCGCCTTTCTGGATCGCGCGGCGCACAAGGGCGGCCTGCTCGGCAGTGCCTTCGCGCATGGTGTAGATCAGCGGCAGAGTGGGCTTGCCCTCGGCCAGGTCGTCACCGACATTCTTGCCCAAGGCTTCGGCGTCGCCCTTGTAGTCGAGCAGGTCGTCTACAAGCTGGAATGCCACCCCCAGGTGGTCGCCAAAGGTGCGCAGGGCTTCGCGCTGGGCATCGCTGGCCTCGGCCAGGGCCGCTGCGCTGTGGGTCGACGCTTCGAACAGCATCGCGGTCTTGCCGCGGATGACATCCATGTAGACGTCCTCGGTGGTGCTGGCGTCGCGCACCTTGGACAGCTGCAGCACCTCGCCTTCGGCGATCACGCGCGTGGCGCGGGACAGGATCTGCATGACTGGCATGGACCCCAGCTCGACCATCATCTCGAACGAGCGCGAGTACAGGAAGTCGCCGACCAGTACGCTCGGGGCATTGCCCCACATGGCGTTGGCGGTTGAGCGGCCGCGGCGCATGCCCGACATGTCGACCACGTCGTCGTGCAGCAAGGTGGCGGTGTGCAGGAACTCGATGGTCGCGGCCAGCAGGCGCAGGTCGTCGCCTTCACGGCCCAGGGCCTTGCCGCACAACAGCACCAGCAACGGGCGCAGGCGTTTGCCGCCGGCCGAGGTGATGTAGTCGCCGATCTTCGATACCAGCGGCACGCGCGAGGTCAGCTGCTTCTTGATGATCTCGTCGACGGCGCTGAAATCTTCAGCTACCGCGCGGTAGAAAGCTTGGGGTTGCATCGGCTGCTCCATTGGGGTTGCGCGGCATGCTAGGTCGCGGGTCCCGGTGTGTCAAGGCGCGGTGCCCGGCCTGTGGGTGCGACACTTGCAAGGGGTTGGCGCCTTGCGTACAATCGCGCACCCTGAACTTCCCTGGGCATCACCTGCCTTACGCAATGCACCGGGCCGTTCCAGCCCCATGCAGCCATGCCAGCCAATACTCTTCCTATAAAGAGCTGGGTGAGCAGGATTAACGGAGATATACCCCATGTACGCAGTAATTGTTACCGGTGGCAAGCAGTACAAAGTCGCCGAAGGTGAATACCTGAAGATCGAAAAACTGGAAATCGCCACTGGCGAATCCGTGACTTTCGATCGCGTTCTGCTGGTCGCCAATGGTGACGACGTGAACATCGGCGCTCCTGTCGTTGCTGGCGCCACGGTTGTCGCTGAAGTCGTGTCGCAAGGCCGTCACGATAAAGTGCGCATCATCAAGTTCCGTCGCCGTAAGCACCACATGAAGCGTATGGGCCACCGCCAGTGGTTCACCGAGATCAAAATCACCGGTATTCAGGCTTAATTGCCTTAATCCCCAATCTTTGGAGAATTGAACCATGGCACATAAAAAAGCTGGTGGTAGTACCCGTAACGGCCGCGACTCAGAATCGAAACGCCTTGGCGTGAAGATGTATGGCGGCCAGGTCATCAAGGCCGGCAACATCATCGTCCGTCAGCGCGGCACCCAGTTCCACGCTGGCTACGGCGTTGGCATGGGCAAGGATCACACCCTCTTCGCGAAAATCGAAGGCGTGATCAAGTTCGAGAAGAAAGGCGAGTTCAACCGCCGTTATGTAAGCGTCGTCGCGGGCTAATCGCGCTGTCGCTGGAGAAGCCCCGTCATGCGACGGGGCTTTTTCGTTTGTGGTGAGTCTCTTGCAAAGCTGTTTGTATGGGCTGCCGGCGCTGGATCCATGGTCGACCGGGAGCCGCCGCGCTCATTTTTGCAAGAGCCTTATGTCTTTGTGTCATTGAGCTCGTCACCCGACGAGAGGCGGTTTTTTTATGAAGTTTGTTGACGAAGTATCGATCCGGGTCAAGGCCGGTGACGGTGGTAACGGTTGCATGAGCTTCCGTCGCGAGAAGTTCATCGAGAACGGTGGCCCCAACGGCGGTGATGGTGGCGACGGTGGTTCGGTGTACCTGGTTGCCGACGATAACCTCAATACCCTGGTCGACTATCGTTATACCCGGCATTTCGATGCCCAGCGTGGCGCCAACGGCGGCAGCACCGACTGTACCGGCAAGAAGGGCGAGGACATGTTCCTGCGCGTGCCGGTCGGCACCACGGTGATCGATGCGAGCACCCAGGAAGTGATCGGTGACCTGATCACCCCAGGCCAGAAGCTGATGGTCGCCCAAGGAGGCTGGCATGGCCTGGGCAACACCCGCTTCAAGTCCAGCACCAACCGTGCGCCACGCCAGACCACCCCAGGCAAGCCGGGCGACCAGCGTGACCTGAAACTCGAGATGAAGGTACTGGCCGACGTTGGCCTGCTTGGCCTGCCCAACGCTGGCAAGAGCACCTTCATCCGCTCGGTCTCGGCTGCCAAGCCGAAGGTTGCCGACTACCCGTTCACTACCCTGGTGCCAAACCTGGGTGTGGTCAGCGTTGACCGCTGGAAGAGCTTTGTCATCGCCGACATTCCCGGTCTGATCGAAGGCGCCTCCGACGGTGCCGGCCTGGGTATCCGCTTCCTCAAGCACCTGGCGCGTACCCGCCTGCTGCTGCACCTCGTCGACCTCGCGCCGCTGGATGAAAGCAGCTCCGCCGATGCCGCCGAAGTGATCGTCAACGAGTTGACCCGCTTCAGCCCGTCGCTGGCCGAGCGTGACCGCTGGCTGGTCCTGAACAAGACCGACATGCTGATGGACGACGAGCGTGACGAGCGCGTCAAGGAAGTGGTCGAGCGTCTGCAGTGGGAAGGTCCGGTCCATGTGATCTCGGCGATCTCCAAGCAGGGCACCGAGCAGCTCAGCCGCGACATCATGCGCTACCTCGAAGACCGTGCCGACCGCCTGGCCAACGATCCGGCCTACGCCGAAGAACTGGCCGACCTGGACCAGCGCATCGAAGACGAAGCCCGTGCCCAGCTGCAGGCCCTGGACGACGCCCGCGCCCTGCGCCGCACCGGCGTCAAGAGCGTGCACGACATCGGCGACGATGACGATTGGGATGACGAGGACGACGAAGACGGTCCGGAAATCATTTACGTGCGCGACTGACCGGTTGCAGTACACTGAACGCCGCTCATTCGAGCGGCGTTTTTGTATCTACGGTATCTACAGATCGACATAGGTTGGAAGAAGATGCGGAGCAAGGTGACGGGTGCGCGGCGTTGGGTGGTCAAGATCGGCAGCGCCCTGCTGACGGGCGATGGCAAGGGCCTCGACCGGGCGGCGATGGCCGTCTGGGTCGAGCAGATGGTGGCGCTGCGCGAGGCGGGCGTGGAGTTGGTACTGGTCTCTTCCGGCGCAGTGGCAGCCGGCATGAGCCAGCTGGGCTGGACCAAGCGGCCGAGCGCGATGAACGAGCTGCAGGCGGCGGCCTCGCTAGGCCAGATGCGCCTGGTACAGGCCTGGGAATCGAGCTTTGCCGAGCACGGCAAGCACACCGCGCAGATCCTCCTGACTCACGACGACCTGTCTGACCGCAAGCGTTACCTCAATGCCCGCAGCACCCTGCGCACCCTGGTGGAGCTTGGCGTGGTGCCGGTGATCAACGAGAACGATACCGTGGTCACCGACGAGATCCGCTTCGGCGACAACGACACCCTGGCAGCCCTGGTGGCCAACCTGGTCGAGGCCGACCTGCTGGTGATCCTTACCGACCGCGATGGCATGTTCGATGCCGACCCGCGCACCAATCCCGATGCGCAGCTCATCTCCGAAGCCCGTGCCGACGACCCGAGCCTCGACGCGGTGGCCGGAAGCACCGGCGGCGCCCTGGGCCGTGGCGGCATGCAGACCAAGCTGCGCGCCGCGCGCCTGGCAGCCCGCTCGGGCGCGCATACCATCATTGTCGGGGGTCGTCTCGAGCGGGTGCTTGACCGCCTCAAGGCCGGCGAGCAGCTGGGTACCCTGCTTTCGCCCGAGCGCGGCATGATCGCCGCGCGCAAGCAGTGGCTGGCCGGCCACCTGCAGACCCGCGGCACCCTGGTGCTCGACGACGGTGCCGTGCGCGCGCTGCGCGAAGCCAACAAGAGCCTGCTGCCGGTCGGCGTGAAGACCGTGCAGGGCAGTTTCCGCCGTGGCGAGATGGTGGTCTGCGTTGGCCCCGACGGCCTTGAGGTGGCGCGTGGCCTTGCCAACTACAGCGCCCTGGAGGCGCAGAAGATCATCGGCCAGTCCTCCGAGGCGATCGAGAGCCTGCTCGGCTATAGCGCCGAGCCGGAGTTGATCCATCGCGACAACCTGGTGCTGGTGTGAGCTGCGTCAACGTCATGAGCAGGCTGCTTGCTGCTGCGGCGCTGGCCGTGCCGATGCTGGCGGGCGCCGAGGAGATCGGCCAGGTCTCGACCGTGTTCAAGTTTGTCGGGCCCAATGATCGCATCGTCGTCGAGGCGTTCGATGATCCCAAGGTCGAGGGCGTGACCTGTTACCTCTCGCGTGCCAAGACAGGTGGGCTGAAAGGCGGATTGGGGTTTGCCGAGGACCGAGCGGAGGCATCGATTGCCTGTCGGCAGGTCGGGCCGATCAAGTTCGACGGCCAGCTCAAGGATGGTGAGGTTGTGTTCAAGGAGCGTACCTCGCTGGTGTTCAAGACCATGCAGGTGGTGCGTTTTCTCGACAAGAAGCGCAATACGCTGGTGTACCTGGTGTATAGCGACCGCTTGATCGAGGGTAGTCCTCAGAATGCGGTGACGGCGATTCCGATATTGCCTTGGGTGCAGTGATCCTGATCCTGCATCTCCGGCGCCCTTTTCGCTGGCAAGCCAGCGAAAAGGGCGCTGCGGTCTGTCAGGCCTCCAGCGAAACCTCTTCCTCCGGCACCTCCACCTTCACCTCTTCCAGCCGGCTGATGTACTTCCAGTCATCCTCATCGATATAGATGCCATTCGGTCCGCTGCCACCTTCCAGATCGATCGCCACATGCGCCGACACCTGCGGCTTCACGCTCGCGAGGATGGGCACGAAGCCCAATTGCTGGCTGGTCTCCAGCAGCGCGGCCTGGTTGCGCTCGTCGATGTCGGCCGCTTCGTCAAGGTAGTACGGCAGGCGCACACGACCGGCCTGGTCGCGGTCCATCAGGTGCAGCAACAGGTACATGTTGGTCAGCGCCTTGATGGTCATGGTGGTGCCGTTGGACGCGGCGCCGTCGATGTCGGTGTGGATCACCGGCTGGCCGTTGACCTTGGTGATCTCGAAGGCGAGCTCGAACAGGTCCTTGAGGCCCAGCTGGTTATGGTTGGCCGCGACCAGCCGAGCCAGGTACTCCTTGGCCTCTTCGTTCTTGTTGTCCTGCTCGGCGCTCTGGCTCAGGTCGAACACCGACAACGTCTCGCCTTCTTCGTACTGCCCGGCGCTGTGGATGATCTGGTCGATGTGCTTGAGCGCTTCCTTGTTCGGCGCCAGGACAATCCGGAAGCTTTCCAGGTTGGACACCTGGCGCTTGTTGATCTCGCGGTTGAACAGCGCCAGCTGGTGCTCGAGGCTGTCGTAGTCGCTGCGGATGTTGCGCAAGGTCCGGGCGATGTCGGTGACCGCGGCGCGGCGCGCCTTGCCCAGGGTCAAGGCTTCGTCGGTGCGGTGCGCGTAGGCGTTGATCAGCAGGTGCAGGCGGCGCTCCATGTCGTCTTCGCTGTCGAACTTCGCCACGCCCTTGAGGCGCACCTGGGCATACAGCGCCTCGATCTGGCCGTCGACCCGCTGCAGGCCTTGCCAGCTGTCCTGGTAGTCATTGAGCAGCGGCAGCAGGTTGTCCATCGAGTCGTCCACCACTTCCATGAACGGCGTGCCGTACGGCAGGTCAGCCGGCAGCAGGTGGCGGCGACGGAGGGCGTCGTCGAGGGTGCGCTGCCTCGCCTCCAGGTCGGCGATCTGCCGGTTCACCAGCTGCAGCTTGGCGGACAGCTGCTGGACGCGTTCGGTGAAGGCGTCGCTTGAGCGCTTGAGCTCGTCCTGCGAGGCCTCGAGCTGGGCAAGATGCTCGAGTCTGTCGGGTTCTTCGGCCGACAGGGTCTGGGTGCGGCGGAAGTCTTCAAGGGCCTTTTGCGCGTCCAGCACCTGCTGGTACAGCGTTTCGGTCTGGGTCTTGCTGGCGGCGCGGTCGGCGGCCACGGCCTGCTGGGTGCGCAGCTGCTTGAGTTCTTTCTCCAGGCGCTCCTTCTGGTCGCGCAGGCCGGCGCGGTCGGCCAATGCCTGCAGGGCAGGCGGGTCGATGTGCGACAGGTCGATGGACAGGCCTGGCATCTCGAAACGCTCGCCCTTGAAGCCGGCCAGCACGGCTTCGAGGGATTTGACCCACTTGTCTTCGTCGTCCAGCGCGATGCCATGCTCGCCCAGTGGAAGGCTGAACAGGGCGCCGTTGAACAGGCGCATCAAGCGCTCGACATCGGGCTGCGAAAACGCCTCGCGCAGGCGGGCGTAGCTGTTGTTATCGGCGTGATCGAGCTGCTGTGTGACCGAGCGCAGGCGCATCTCCAGGTCGCGCAGACGCTGGCCGAGGTCTTCGGCGCTGAACTGGCGCGACTGGGCCAGGGCACCGGCCAGTTCATCGTGAGCGTCCTTGGCCGCCAGCAGTTGCTGCTCCAGCATCTTGACGTCATCGACCAGGGCAAAGCGGTGCTTGAGTACCGACAGCTCGCCCAGCCAGCGCTGGATGCCGGTGATCTCGCGCTCCAGGCGCATCAGCTCCTGGGTGCCGTTGCGCTGGGTGTTCTGCAAGCCGTCCTGCTGGTGCTGGTAGTGCTCGACCTGGATCAGCAGCTCTTCCTTGCGCGCCATGGCGTAGTCCTGCCAGGTGCCGAGCAGGTTGTCGAGGAGCGGCGAGATACGGTGCAGCTTGCCGCGCAGGATGTCCCGTTGGGCGACGCCGTTGGCCAGGGCCTCGACCAGCGGTCCGGCGGACACGAGGGAGTTGTAGTCCTGCTCCATGCGGCGCACGTCGCGAAAGGCCTCTTCGCATGCCGCAATGTAGTCGACGCTGCCTGAGCGCAGGCTGTGTTCGAAGGCGTCGAGGAACAGCTGCTTGAGCTTGGCGGCGGTGATCTCGCGCATGTGCAGCAGGTTGATGAACAGCGCGCGGAAGGTCTTGAGGCTCTGCTCGCTCGTCGAGCGCAGCGGGATCAGGGTCAGGTCGAGCGGCACCGAAGTGTGGCCCCCGACCAGCAGCCGCCGCAGTTCGTCAGGCTTGAGCTCGTAGGCCTTGAGGCCGTTGCGCTCCAGGTTGGTGAACAGTTCCTTCTGGCGCAGGCAGGTGTCGTCTTTCTGGTAATGGGCCAGGTCCAGTTCGCCCGCATAGGCAAAGAACTGATGGCCGAAACCGCCGCCCGGGCCACGGCCAACCACGCCGATCACGTGCGGGCCATGGGGCAGGCTGACTTCGCAGAGAATGTAGCTGGTGTCGGTGGCGAAGTAGAAGCGCCTGGACTGCTCCAGGCTGTACTTGCCAAAACTCATGTCCGACATGCGCGCCAGGATCGGGAACTGCAAGGCGTTGATCGAGGCGCTCTTGCCCAGGTTGTTGGCGCCGTAGACAGACAGTGGATGCTCCAGCGGGAACAGGCCGAGGCTGTAGCCGGCGGTGTTGAGCAGTGCGAAGCGGCGGATGCCGTAGCGTTCCTGGCTCATGCGTCGATCTCCTGTTGTTCTTCGGTGATTGCCCGGGCCAGGGCCTGTGCCTCATCTTCATCGAGCGGGTCGTCGGCCAATGCCGGAATCGGCAGCGGAAGGTCGCTGTGCAGGCTGGCGGCCAGGTCCCGGTCCTGCTGCACCGACAGGCACACATCGAGGAAGCGGTGCATCGGCGGCAGGAAGCGGTAGATGCCGTTTTCTTCATGGGCGAAGCCCAGCTGGGTCATGCGGCGCATGATCTTTTCTTCCAGCTCGTCGGGCGTCTGCACTTCGGCCTGGAGGAACAGGTCGCGGTATTTCTCGAGCAGCGAAGGCAGCTCGTCGCGGCCCAGGCTGCCACCATCGAGAACGGCCATCGGGTCGCGGCCCTGGTCGGCCAGGTGCTCGACCAGGATGAACGTGAACAGCGACAGGCGCTGGGCGGTCTTGTTGACCTGCGCGGAGGCGGCGGCCAGCTCCGGGACGAAGTAGTAGAAGCCGCGGGTATCGCAGACCAGCTCGAAGCCAAGAGCCTTGAACAGGCCGCGGTACTGGTCCTGGAAGTTCGACAGGTGGGCGTACAGCTCGGGGTCGCGGCGGCTGATGTGAAAGCCCTTGAACAGCTCGCGGAAGATCGGCGCGAGCTGTGAAAGTTCGGAAAGATCAAGATGCATTGGCAGGGCTCGCGTTGGATTCAGGCGATGGCGTGCGGCTGGAGGTCAGGGCAAAGGAGCGCAGGCTGACCAGGTGTTCGTGAGTGGTGTAGTCGCGCCGCGCGAGGCGTTGACGGCTGAAGCGCTTCTCGCGCGAGAGGCGCGAGAACCAGTACAGCAGCTCGTCGGTGGCGCCTTCTGGCTCCTGCTCCAGCAGCCAGGCCATCAGGTCGGGCAGGGGCAGGGCGCCTTCGCAGCGCTCCAGCATTTCCTTGACCGTGCGCGGCGCACGCGTCGGCGTGGCCTTGTCGGACTTGTGCGCCTTGGGAAACTGCGCCGGCTTGGGCTCGAAGCGGGCGAGGGCGTAGACGTAGGCCTCGACCTGGCTGGCACTGCCCAGGAAAGTGCTCTGCGGGCGGGTGAACAAGGGCAGGGCGGCCTGGGGCACTGCGTCCAGGCCCTTGCGCCGGATCACCGAAAGGGCCAGGGCGGCTCCACGGGTCACGGCGTTGTGCCGGCGGGCTTCCTCGCGCAGGGGCAGCAGCAGTTCACGGGCGTGGCGCAGGGTCAGCTGGGCGCTGGTCTGCATCTCGAGGATGCGCGCGTGGGTGCGCAGCAGCATGTCGTCGTCGACCAGATGACCCAGGCGCGCCTGCTCGCCCAGCAGGCGCAGCAGCACCGTCTCGACCTTGCGCACGCCTTGCTCGAAGGCGCCGTCGGCATTGACCAGCGAGATCATCGGCTCGACGTATTCGTCCCAGGTCGCCAGCACTTCGGCATAGCGCTGGCGCAGGGGGATCTGCCGGTCGCGGGTCTTGGCGCGCTCGGCCACGGCCACCAGCGCCTGCTCGTCATTGTCGAGCTTCTTGAGCACGTCGCGCACGCGCATGTCGAGCAGACGCAACTGGCGGGCCAGGTCATCGCTGTCGCGGTTGTCGAAGGCGTCCTGGATGTGGCCTGCCAGGCGCTCGAGGTGGCGCAGGTAGGCTTCGATCTCGAGGCACAGGCCCAGGCGGTGCTCGCGGCGCAGGTAGGCGAGGAAGTCGTGGATCTGCGCATTGAGCTCGAAGCGGTTCGGGCTCTTGGCGACCGGGACCAGGATATCCAGGCGAATCCAGAGGTCGAGCAGCTGGGTAATGTCCGGCGGCGTGCTGTCCAGTTGCTGCTGGGCCAGCTGCTGGCGCAGTTCGATCAGGCTCAGCGTGCCCTGGTCGAAACGCTCGCACAATGGCTCGAGCAAGGCCCAGTGTTCGGCTAGGGCGCGCAGGACGCGCTTGGGTTCGATCATTGGCGGGTCGACTCGTTGCCAAAAAAAGGTGGGGGATTGTACTGCATCGACAGGGCAGGGTTTTACCCCTGATCGACTGTGGGGGTTTTCTGCCCATGAACTGCGGCGCGCGGCGAGCAAGGGCGGTAGAATAGCCGACTGTCTTTTCCCCGGATGCCCGCGCCTTGTTGACCGAGTCCCGCCGCCGCGCCTACCTCAACGCCATGCAAGTGGTGCATTGGCTGCCGCGTGCCGAGCTGCCGTTCGCTGCCAGTTCGCGCCCCGAGCTGCTGCTGCCGGTGGCGCCCGTGGCCGAGCCCGAGTTCGAGGTGCTGCCCCGCGTCGAGCCCCCTGCCGCGCCTGCCGCCCCCGTGCTGCGCCCGAGCGAGCGGCTGAAGATCGAGCGTCCGCGCCCTTCCAGCAGTGCCAAGACGGCAAGCAAGCCGGTCGAGGCCGACAGCGAGGCGCCGGCCCCTGTGGCCCGTCCCGTACCCGTCCCGCCCCCGCGTTTCGCCCTGCAGTTGCTGCGAGCCGGTAATTGCCTGCTGCTGATCGAGCTGGTGACCGGCCAGCCGTTCCAGAGCCGCGACCCGTCCTACCTGTTGTTGAAGGACATGTTGCGCGCCGCTGGCCTGCCCGACAGCCCGCAGATCATCGGCGAGCCCGTGCGCTGGCCGCTGCTCGCGCGTGGCAGCCTCGACCAGGGGCCTGAGGCCGCGCGCGACTTCGTCCAGGGGTTTGTCCAGGTGCAGTTGGAATCCGCGCCCTGCGCCTGCCTTTGGCTGGTCGGCCTTCCCGCCATGCGCTTCGCGGGTGACGCGCAGGATGAGGCGTACTACCAAGAACTCACCGTGCCCGGCCTGGGCACTGCCTGGGCCTTGCCCGGCCTTGAACTGTTGATGGACGAGCCGCCGCGCAAGGCGGACGTCTGGCAAGCGATGCGCCGGCTGATGGCGCGCTGGAAGTCTGCTGAATGAGTGATCCGATCAGTTTCCGCCGCATGACCGAGGCGGATCTGGATGCCGTGCTGAAGATCGAATACGCCGCGTTCAGTCATCCCTGGACCCGCGGCATCTTTCTCGATGGGCTCAAGTCGTATGAAATATGGCTGATGTTCGAAGGCAGCCAGCAGGTGGGCCACGGCGTGGTCAATGTGATCATCGACGAGGCGCATTTGCTCAACATCACCGTCAAGCCAGAGAGCCAGGGCAAAGGCCTGGGCTTGCGCCTGCTTGAACACCTGATGAGCCGTGCCTTTGCGCTCAACGGGCGGGAGTGCTTCCTTGAGGTGCGCGCGAGCAACCAGTCGGCGTACCGCCTGTACGAGCGCTATGGTTTCAATGAAGTCGGCCGTCGCCGGGATTACTACCCGGTGGCTGGTGGGCGTGAAGATGCCCTGGTGATGGCCTGCACCCTGTTCGAGTAAGGGTGTGACTCAGGCTCGTCATACATGGGTACCCCTGATGAGGCACTGACATGCACGACCTGCAGGAACTGATCGACAACAACGCACGCTGGGCCGACGCCATCACCCAGCGCGACCCCGATTTCTTCGCCAAGCTTGCCCGCCAGCAGACGCCTGAGTTTCTCTGGATCGGCTGTTCGGACGCGCGGGTACCCGCCAACGAGATCGTCGGCATGCTGCCGGGTGATCTGTTCGTGCATCGCAACGTGGCCAACGTAGTGCTGCACACCGACCTGAACTGCCTGTCGGTGATCCAGTACGCCGTCGACGTGCTCAAGGTGAAGCACATCCTCGTCACCGGCCACTATGGCTGCGGCGGCGTGCGAGCGGCCATGCAGGACCGCCAGCTCGGGCTGATCGATGGCTGGTTGCGCTCTATTCGCGATCTGTATTACGAGAAACGTGACGAGCTGGCCCCGCTGGAAGGCGAGGCCAAGGTCGACCGCATGTGCGAGCTCAACGTGATCCAGCAGGTGGCCAACGTCGGGCATACCAGCATTGTGCAGAACGCCTGGCACCGCGGGCAGAGCCTGTCCGTGCATGGCTGCATCTATGGCATCAAGGATGGCCGGTGGAAGAGCCTGGACGCCACCATCAGCGGGCCCGAGCAGTTGCCGCCGCAGTATCGGCTGCGCCGGTTGGAGTAAGACCTGGGGCGCAGCTCATAGTACGTGTGGGAGCGGGCTAGTCCCGCGATCGGCCGCGAAGCGGCCGTAAACCTTGCCAACGCTTTCCGCCAGACACACCGCGGATACCGGATCTACGACCGCTTCGCGGCCGATCGCGGGACTAGCCCGCTCCCACAGGCATTGCATTCGCCCTCAGGGCTTTCAGCCCTTCAACGCAGCCCTCGCTTTCATCCTCCCAACATCGACATCATCGATGATCGCCTTGGCGAAGGCGCTCAGGTAGTACGCCGACCAGAGCATGTCGCCATCGTTATCCACCGTGCCGGCATGGACCAGCGTGTTCACGCAGCCCAGCAGCGTTGAAACCTGTTCCAGCGCGTAGTCGCACGGCACGCCGGGGGCGATGCGGAACAGGTCCATGGGTGGATCCTCGGTGGTGATGAACGTGGTGACGCCCGGAGTCTTGGCTTTCTCGCTCATGCCATGGCCTCCTGGGGGTCGCCCGTCTGCATCTTCGCAAGGGCATGTTCGATGAGCGCCTTGGCGGTTTCGGCCGAGTGCAGCACGTTTACCAGCATGCCCTGGCCAGACTCTTCGAAGCGCGAGCGGCAGTATTCGTCGGTGGTCTCGTAGACCCCGCGCAGCAGTTCGCTGGCGATGACGAGGGAGTCTTCGGGAGTGAGGTTGCTGTTGAGGGTGTAGTGCGGGGCGGTGGTGAACTTGCGGGGGGAGGTGGAGAGGGGTGGATCGGGTACGATTTTTTTCATGACATTGTCCTCATACAGTTTCAGGAGCTGTCACTTGACCCTTCTCACGGGATATGGGTGGCAGCCATGCGCGGGGTGAGAATCCGAGGTATGAGGAACTCGGCCAGACCGAAGTCTGCCCGCGCACGGCTGCCATAACATGGCTGCCTCATACATGTCGGGTTCTCACACCCGGTCGCCATCGTGCGACCTGAGGAAACTAGCCCTGATGCATGCTCCCCTACAATAGGGAAAATTCAGCAGCGCTTGTAGGATACTTCCCAAAGTTGCGGAAACCGAAATTTTTTGTGGCTGTTGGGGGGCGCTTTTGACCGCGTTGTGGCTGCCGGGCGCATGCCATGAGGTTTGCAGCGCCCATCAGATCGAGCGCCGCCCGCGCGGCGCATCGCGGGACAAGCCCGCTCCCACATTTGTTGCAACGTGCCATGGCCTGACAGATTGGAGTCTTAGCCTTGTCTGTATGGCGAAGACCTTTCGGCGAACATACCGCCCCCCCACTAGTCTTCTGCCATGCACCAAGGCTGACCACCCAGATCCCACAGGCCATGGCACGTTGCAACGTGCCATGGCCTGACAGATTGGAGTCTTAGCCTTGTCTGTATGGCGAAGATCTTTCGGCGAACACACCGGCCCCCCACTAGTCTTCTGCCATGCACCAAGGCTGACCACCCAGATCCCACAGGCCATGGCACGTTGCAACAAATGTGGGAGCGGGCTTGTCCCGCGATGCGCCGCGCGGGCGGCGCTCGATCTCAAGGGCGCCACAAGGCCCCAAGCGCACGCCTCGCGCGGGCGCCACAAGCCCCTAAGCGCACGCCTCGCGAAGCGCCGCTCGATCTCAAGGGCGCTGCACACCGCATGGCATGCACCTCTCAGACAACACGCAATCCAATGAAATGGGGACGACGGTGATGACGAGATGGATCAACGGAACAGCACTGACCGCAGCCCTGCTTTTCACACTCCCCACCCACGCCGACGACCGTGACATCTGGATGTTCGCCCAATGGGCCGGCGACCACGAAAACCGCCGCTTCCGGGAAATGCTGGTCGACGCACGCCTCTACGGCATTGTCCCCATCCACCAGCTCCTGCGCTCGGCCTCCGACTGGCGGCTGTGCAACGCCTCGCCCTTCGCGATCCCGCCCGCCAGCCAATGGCCCGCAGTCCGCTCCACCTTGCAACTGATCAAGACCCTCGCCGACCAAGGCCAGCTCCGCCAGTTCGAGGTGGTCTCGGCCTACCGCGATCCTCGGCTGAATGTCTGCGCGGGCGGAGCGGTGGGCAGCGCTCACACCCGGGCCTTCGCTGTCGATGCGCTGCTGCCGGAATGGGCCGACCCCAATCCGCTGTGCCGCTTCTGGCAGCAACACGGGCAGCAGTGGAACATGGGGCTGGGACGATATCCGTCAGGACGGATTCATATCGACACGGCGGGGTACCGCACCTGGGGCGGCGATGGCGGTGCGGGGTCCTCGTTCTGTTTACGCCTGACGGCTCTGCCGTCGAATTGACAGCAGAGCGCGCATTTATCCAGTCGGTGTTTCGACCCCTTCGGGCATCAACGTGGCAATCAGAGCCCGTACCGTACCTGGCAACGCATCAAGCTCTCTTACCAGGATGCTGCGCTCGCGCACTGCCCAAGGTTCGTCGAGCTCGACGCTGATCAGCCGCATGGTGCGGCTGTGCCGCGCGGCGGCGGATTCGGGAATGATGCCGATACCCACGCCGGCTTCGACCATGCGGCAGATTGCCTCGAAGCTGGACATCTGGATGCGCAACAAAAGGGCCAGGCCGATGCGTTCGGCGTGCTCGCGCAGGAAGGCCAACAGCGTGCTGCCCTCGTGCAAGCCGATGTGCTGGAACGCCAGGGTCTGTTTCAGCGTGACCCGCTGCTCGCTGGCCAGCTCATGCCCGACCGGGACCATGAGCACCAACCGGTCGGTGCTGAAATGCAGCACTTGCAGGCCGGCCGCCTCGACCGGGCCGGCGATGATGCCCATGTCGGTGCTGCCGTCGAGCACGCCCCGCACGATGTCGCGAGACAGGCGCTCCTGCAGGTCGACAGTGACGCCCTGGCGCTTGGCGAGAAAACCAGCGAGGACTTCCGGCAGGAACTCTGTGACCGCGGTGGTGTTGGCAAAGATGCGGATGTGTCCCACCGAATCGGCGCCAAAGTGGGTGAATTCGGCTTTCAGATACTCGACCTGGCGCATGATCAGCCGTGCGTGCTTGAGCAACTGGTTACCCGCGGGCGTCAGTTCGACGCCGCGGCTGTCGCGGTAGAGCAAGCGGGTATTGAGCTGCTTTTCCAAGGCCTTGATTCGCGCGCTGGCGGCAGCGGGTGAGAGAAATGCCCGGTGAGCGCCCTGGGTCAGGCTGGGCGATTCGCCGATATGAATGAAGAGCCTCAAGTCAGCGAGGTCGAAGTGCATGTTCGTTTCCCTACAGTACTAAGCGCCAGCGTTCAGCATACCTGAACGCTGGCTTACGAAAATGTAAATTCACAGTATGCCGATGAGCCTCGCATCATCTGTCCATAACAACAAAACAAGAGGCTTGCAGGTATGAGTGCTTCGAATTCACCCATGGATTTCAGCGCCTGGATCGGTCGCACCCAAGAGGCAGAGGATGTGCTGAGCCAAAACCTGATCAAGCGCATCGCGGCGACCTTTGGCGAGGCGCCGCCGGCCGATGGCGACCCCCTGCCGTTGCTGTGGCAATGGTGCTTTTTCCAGGAGCCGGTACCCGAGGATCAGTTGGGTGAAGACGGTCATCCCGCCCGTGGCGGCTTCCTGCCCCCCGCCGACCATCGCAATCGCATGTGGGCCGGTGGCCGGCTGGAGTTCCTCGAACCGCTCAGGGTTGGCGCCTCGGCGCAGCGCCTGTCGACTCTCTTGCACGTCGAGGAAAAGCACGGCCGCACCGGCTCGCTGCTATTCGTCACGGTCCGCCATGACTACTCTCAGAACGGCAGGTTATGCGTGCGCGAGGAGCAGGACATCGTCTATCGCGAACCCAACCCGCCCAAGCTCGACAGTGGCCAGGCGCCGGAAGCGGGGGACTGGAGCGAAACCATCGTGCCCACGCCAACCCTGCTGTTTCGCTATTCCGCCGTAACCTTCAACGGCCACCGCATTCACTACGACCATCCCTATGTCACCGATACCGAAGGCTACCCAGGCTTGGTGGTGCATGGGCCGATCATCGCGACATTCAGCCTGCGTGCGTTCATCCGCGCCAACCCCGACAAACGAGTGCGACAGTTCGCCTATCGCGGCGTTCGGCCGTTGAGCGTGCCCACGCCCTTCCGTGTAGGCGGGTATCTCGGCGAAGCCGGCAGGGCGCAGTTGTGGGCGGGCAACGACGCCGGCATCGCACAAAGCGCCGAAGTCGTTTTCGACTGAAACCTCACCGGTGAACGCGTCCAGCGTCGCTGATCAACCGAGAGCAGAGCATGAATCCTTACGACGACGAAGACCTCAATGCCATCCGCGAGGGCGTGCGGGCCCTGTGTGCCGGATTCGATGCGGCCTACTGGCGCAAGATCGACGAAGAGAAGGGGTTTCCCGAAGCCTTCGTCAAGGCGCTGACCGACGCCGGCTGGCTGTCGGCAATGATCCCCAGCGAATACGGCGGCTCGGGCCTGGGACTGGCCGAAGCCTCGGTCATTCTCGAAGAGGTGAACGCGTGTGGCGGCAATTCCGGCACCGTCCATGGCCAGATGTACAACATGTTCACCTTGTTGCGCCATGGCAGCGAGGCGCAGAAGCAGTACTACCTGCCCAGGCTCGCCAGCGGTGAACTGCGCCTGCAATCGATGGGCGTGACCGAGCCGACTACCGGCACGGACACTACCAAGATCAAGACCACCGCCGTGCGCGAGGGCGACAAGTACGTGATCAACGGCCAGAAGGTGTGGATCTCGCGGATCCAGCATTCCGACCTGATGATCCTGCTGGCGCGCACCACGCCACTGGCCGAGGTAAAGAAAAAGTCCGAAGGCATGTCGATTTTCCTGGTCGACCTGCGCGAGGCCATCGGCAAGGGCCTGACCGTGCAGCCGATTGCCAACATGGTCAACCATGAAACCAACGAACTGTTCTTCGACAACCTCGAGTTGCCTGCCGACAGCCTGATCGGCGAGGAAGGCAAGGGTTTCCGCTACATCCTCGATGGGCTCAACGCCGAGCGCACGCTGATCGCCGCCGAATGCATCGGGGACGGTCGCTGGTTCGTCGAGAAAGCCAGTACCTACGCCCGCGACCGGGTGGTATTCGGCCGGCCCATCGGGCAAAACCAGGGCGTGCAATTCCCGATTGCCGAGGCGCACATCGAGATCGAGGCCGCTGACCTGATGCGCTGGCGTGCATGCGAGGAATACGACAGCGGCAAGAACGCCGGAGCCAGTGCCAACATGGCCAAGTACCTGGCGGCCAAGGCGTCGTGGGAAGCGGCCAATGCCTGCCTGCAGACCCATGGCGGTTTCGGCTTCGCGTGCGAGTACGACGTGGAGCGCAAATTCCGCGAGACCAGGCTCTACCAGGTGGCGCCGATCTCCACCAACCTGATCCTTTCCTACGTCGCCGAGCACTTGCTCGAACTGCCACGCAGTTTCTGAGGAGCGGTACATGAGACATACCGAAGCGTTGGCCGGCTTTCTCGCCGACCTGAACTACGAGCAGATCCCCGGCAGCGTTCTGGATCGCACCGAAGACCTGTTTCTCGACTGGCTCGGCTCGGCGCTGGCCAGCCAGGGCGCACGGCCGATTCCGCTGTTCGAGCGCTATGCCGAGCGCATGGGGCCCGCCGATGGCGTGTCCAGAATCCTCGTTAGCGGCCGCGGCACTTCGGCGTACTTCGCTGCGCTGGTCAACGGTGCATCCTCGCACCTGGTCGAGCAGGACGACCTGCATAACAGCTCAGTGCTGCACCCGGCCACGGTGGTGTTCTCGGCGGTCCTGGCTGCGGCTCAGGACCTGAACAAATCCGGCAAGGACCTGCTTCGAGCCTCGGTGGCAGGCTACGAAGCGGGTATTCGCATCGGCGAGTTCATGGGGCGTTCGCACTACCGGATCTTCCACACCACCGCCACAGTCGGCACCCTCGCTGCCGCGGTGGGTGTGGGCAAGCTGCTGGATTTCGACAAGCAGCAGTTCATCAGCCTGCTGGGCACTGCCGGGACCCAGGCCGCCGGCCTCTGGGAGTTTTTGCGCGATGCCGCCGACTCCAAGCAGTTGCACACCGCCAAGGCTGCCGCCGATGGCCTGCTTGCCGCCTACATGACTGCGGACGGTCTCACCGGCGCGCGCAACATTCTCGAGGGCGAGCAAGGCATGGCCGCAGGCATGTCCACCGATGCCGACCCCAGCAAGCTGGCAGATCGCCTCGGTACGCGCTGGGCACTGGGGGAAACCTCGTTCAAGTTCCATGCCTCGTGCCGCCATACCCATCCTGCCGCCGATGCCTTGCTGCAGCTGATGCAGCGCGAAGGCCTGCGCCACGACCAGATCGCCAAGGTCGTCACCCGGGTGCACCAGGGCGCCATCGATGTACTGGGTCGTGTATCGAAGCCGAGCACAGTGCACCAGGCGAAGTTCTCCATGGGCGCCGTGCTTGGGCTGATTGCCGTGCACGGCAACGCCCAGCTGATCGAATTCCGCGACCTGGCCCTGATCGATGCCGACGTCGACGCGTTCCGGGAAAAGGTCAGCATGGAACTGGACCCCGAAGTGGACGCCGCCTACCCGGCCCGTTGGCTTGGCCGGGTAATCGTCACCACCACCGATGGCCGCACTTTGACCGCGGCTATCGACGACCCCAAGGGCGACCCGGGCAACACCCTGACGCGCCCGGAACTGGAAGCCAAGTTTCAGCGCCTGCTGGCGTTTTCCGGCGCGCGTAGCGAAGCACAGGGCAAGGCGTTGATCGACAAGGTCTGGCATCTGCGCGATGTCCGGACCATGACCGATCTGATCTGAACGTTCGCCGAACAGGTAAAAGCACATGACTCAGCTCAACCCCCGTCCCTTGGACGGCATCACCGTCATCAGCCTGGAGCACGCCATCGCGGCGCCGTTCTGCACCCGCCAGCTGGCCGATCTTGGCGCTCGGGTGGTTAAGATCGAACGCCCCGGCACGGGTGACTTTGCCCGTGGCTATGACCAGCGAGTCGACGGACTGGCCTCGCATTTCGTGTGGACCAATCGTTCCAAGGAAAGCCTGGCCCTGGATCTGAAGCAGGACGCCGCGCTCGCCATCCTCGAGTCGCTGCTGGGCAAGGCCGATGTGCTGGTGCAGAACCTGGCTCCAGGCGCTGCGGCGCGCATGGGACTGTCGTTCGAGGCACTGCATGAGCGGTTTCCGCGGCTTGTCGTCTGCGATATTTCCGGCTACGGCGAGGGTGGACCTTATGAGAAGAAGAAGGCCTACGACCTGCTGATCCAGAGTGAAGGCGGCTTTCTCTCGGTGACCGGCGGCCCGGGCGAGGATGAGATGGCCAAGGCCGGTTGTTCGATCGCCGATATTGCCGCCGGCATGTACGCCTATACCGGGGTGCTGTCGGCGCTGATGCTCCGCGACAAGACCGGGGTGGGCAGCCGCATCGATGTGTCGATGCTGGAAAGCCTGGTGGAGTGGATGGGCTACCCCATGTACTACGCCTACAACGGTGCACCGCCACCGGCGCGGGCCGGGGCGTCGCACGCGACCATCTACCCCTACGGACCGTTTCCCACCGGCGGTGATGGCACCATCATGCTAGGTCTGCAGAACGAGCGGGAATGGGCACTGTTTTGCGAGAAAGTCCTGCTCGACAAGGCGCTGGCCCAGGACGAACGTTTTTCGGCCAATGCCAGGCGCTCGGAAAACCGCGAGGCATTGCGGCAGATCATCGTCGAGGGTTTCGCCACGCTGTCCCTGGACCAGGTAGTAGCGCGGCTCGAAGAAGCGCAGATCGCCAATGCGCGGGTCAACGACATGCAGGGCGTATGGGAGCACCCGCAGCTCAAGGCCCGCGACCGCTGGCGGGAAGTGGACAGTCCCGCGGGCACACTGCCGGCGCTGCTGCCGCCGGTAAACAACACCGCCTTCGCGCCACGCATGGACAGTGTGCCAGGCCTGGGCCAGCACACCGGCAGCATTCTGGCCGAACTGGGGGTGTCGGCGGATGAGCAGGCGCGGCTGGCGGCAGCCGGGGTGATCTGAATTCGCGGCCCAACCGCCCAAGGCCAACACCGCCCCGTAGTGCAAGCAACCCTGACCCCAGAATCCGAGGAGCACATGCCATGTCCCGATCCATCGTCCGCTCCGCGCTGTTCGTGCCAGGCAGTCGGCCCGAGCGTTTTGCCAAGGCCTTGGCCGCTGGCGCCGATGCAGTCATCGTCGATTTCGAGGATGCCGTCGAGGAGCCGCTCAAGCGCCAGGCGCGCGATAATCTCGCTGATTTTCTGCGCAAGGCACCGCAAGCCTCGGTCTGGGTGCGGGTGAATGCACCGGAGCATCTCGAGCATGCTGCGGACCTGGCGTTTTGCGCGCAACACACAGGCGTCGCCGGGGTATTGCTGCCCAAGGTCGAGACGGCCGCTCAGGTGGCCGCCGCCTGGCAGGCCGGCAAGCCGATCTGGCCGATCATCGAAAGCGCCAGGGGGCTGCTGGCACTGGGGGAGATTGCCCATGCAGAAGGGACCGAGCGCCTGTCATTCGGCAGTCTCGACCTGGCGCTTGATATCGACCTCAACAGCGGCACTGCCGCCGCTGACCTGGTTCTCGACCAGGCGCGCATAGCCGTGCAGCTGCACTCACGCGGCGCCGGCCTGCTGCCGCCGCTGGATGGCGTCTTTCCGGCGATCGGTGATCCCGAAGGACTGCAACGCGCCATCCGGCACGCCCGTGACATGGGCTACGGAGGCGCGTTGTGCATTCATCCGAAGCAGGTGCAGGTCATCCATGCGGCTCTGGCGCCCAGCGAGGAGGAGCTAGAGTGGGCACGCAAGGTGGTAGCCGGCAGTGCGGCCGCCAACGGTGCAGGGGCATTCCAGTTGGACGGGGAGATGGTGGATGCCCCCGTATTGCTGCGTGCGCAGCGGATGCTGGGGCTGACCGCGAGCTGAGTCCACGAGAGCCGGGGCAGGGACTGGCGTTCGGCATTGCCGAATGCCCGGTTTGGCAAAAGCAGATTCTCGAAACGCAGTCGATTAGGCCATCGTGAAGTCGGAAACGCTTCTAAGCTGCCTCTACCAGGGCGGTCTGAAGCGGCCCCCAGAGGCTGATTGCTCTACAACAATAAAAAGGTGATCCCGATGTTGAAGCTGACCAAAGCGCTGTTCTGCGCTGCCGCCGTCTCCATGGCAAGCCTTGCCCAGGCCGCCGACCCCATCGTCATCAAGTTCGCGCACGTCGTCGCGGACAACACGCCCAAAGGCCAGGGCGCCCTGATGTTCCAGAAAAGGGTTGCCGCCGACCCGCAACTCAAGGACAAGGTAAAGGTCGAGGTATACCCCAACTCGTCGCTGTTCGGCGATGGCAAGGAGATGGAGGCATTGCTGCTGGGGGATGTGCAGATGTTGGCGCCGTCGCTGGCCAAGTTTGAACATTACACCAAGCAGATTCAGATCTTCGACCTGCCGTTCCTGTTCGACGACCTGGCCTCGGTCGACCGTTTCCAGCAAGGCCCGCAAGGCAAAGCGTTGCTCACCTCCATGGAGGACAAGGGTATTCGTGGCCTGGCGTACTGGCACAACGGGCTCAAGCAGCTTTCTGCCAACAAGAAGGTGGTCCTGCCCAAGGATGCCCGTGGCCTGAAGTTCCGGGTCCAGGCTTCCAGCGTGCTCGAAGAGCAGTTCAAGGCGGTTCGCGCCAACCCGCGCAAGATGAGTTTCGCCGAGGTCTACCAAGGCCTGCAGACCGGTACCGTCAATGGTACCGAGAACACCTGGTCCAACTACGAAAGCCAGAAGGTCAACGAGGTGCAGCCGTTTTTCACTGAAACCAATCATGGCCTGATCGACTACATGGTCATCACCAATGCCAAGTTCTGGAGCGGCTTGCCCGAGGATGTCCGCGGCGAACTGCAACGGATCATCGATGACGTCACCATCGAGGTCAACAAGCAGGCTGAAGCCCTGAACCTGACCGCCCGGCAGAAGATCATCGACGCCAAGACCAGCGAAATCGAGCCGCTGACGGCCGAACAGCGCGAGGAATGGCGCGACGCCATGCGCCCGGTCTGGGACAAGTTCTCCGATGAAATCGGCGCGGACCTGATCAAGGCGGCCCAGGCAGCCAATAAAGCTTCCTGAAGGGCCTGCTGCTTCTCTCGGGCAAGACTTGATCTGCCACACAGAGTCCTGGGCGAGATCGCCACCAGCTCACCTACACCGGCCTTGCCACGGCCTGGTGCCGGGCCTTGGCATGGCTGTCCGGTTCTTTGCTTCGATACCGCTTCATTGATGGAGATCCCCCATGCACGCTGTCGCCCGTGTCTGGAATCGCGTTGAAGAACTGTTCGTGGCCTTCCTCTTGGCAGGCATGACGCTGATTACCTTTGCGTACGTGGTTTTCAACAACCTTTATGGGCTTTTCTACGCCCTGGGTGATTCGCTGCCCTTCGCCAGCGATTTCATGTTTACCCTGGGCGACGGCATCATGTTCATTGCCCAGGAAATGACCTGGAGCGTGGCGCTGACCAAGGCCATGTTCGGCTGGCTGATTTTCGTCGGCCTTGCCTGGGGTGTACGCATCGGCGCGCATATTGGCGTCGACCTGCTGGTACGCCTCTTCAAACCCGCACTGCAACGAGCCGTGGCGATTCTCGCGCTGCTGGGCTGCATGGCGTACTGCGCGCTGATGGCTTACTCCAGCGAGCAATGGGTCGCTACCCTGTTTACCGCCGGCATCGGCGCCGAGGACCTCGACCGCTTCGGGATCAAGCAGTGGCACATCGTGATCATCGTGCCGGTCGGCTTCACCTTGATGTTCATACGCTTTGCGCAGGTGCTGGTGGATGTCGTGCAGGGCCGGAAGCTGAATATCGGAGGCCACGGCGAAGCAGAAGATGCCGTGAAGCTGGCAGAAGAGACCAATGCCCAGGAGGCCAAACGATGACCATCGCTTTCCTGTTCGTCGCCCTGTTCGTGCTGATGTTCATCGGCATCCCAGTGGCGATCTCCCTGGGGCTGTCCGGGGCCATGACCATTCTGTTCTTCAGTCACGACTCGGTACGGTCATTGGCGATCAAGCTGTTCGAGACCAGCGAGCACTACACGCTGCTGGCGATCCCTTTCTTCCTGCTGTCCGGTGCATTCATGACCACTGGCGGCGTTGCCCGTCGCCTGATCGATTTCGCCAATGCCTGTGTCGGGCACATCAGGGGAGGCCTGGCCATTGCTGCGATCCTGGCGTGCATGCTGTTCGCGGCCTTGTGCGGTTCGTCTCCGGCGACGGTAGCCGCGGTCGGTTCGATCGTCATCGCCGGCATGGTGCGTTCGGGTTACAAGAAGGAATTCGCCTCGGGCATCGTATGCAACGCCGGGACCCTCGGCATCCTGATTCCACCCTCGATCGTCATGGTGGTCTATGCCACGGCAACCGAGACTTCCGTGGGCAAGCTGTTCATGGCCGGGGTGATCCCAGGCTTGCTGCTGGGCGTGGTCTTGATGATCACCATCTACATCATCGCCCGCGTGAAAAACATGCCATCGCTGCCACGCGCTTCATTCAGGCAAGTCCTCGAATCCGGCCGCAAGGCCGGATGGGGGCTGCTGTTGCTGGTGATCATCCTTGGCGGCATCTACTCGGGCATGTTCACCCCGACCGAAGCGGCAGCCGTGGCGGCGGTATACGCGGCTTTCGTCGCGATCTTCATCTACAAGGACATGACCCTGCGTCAGTGCCCAAGGGTGCTGGTCGAAGCCGGTAAGCTGAGCGTGGTGCTGATGTTCATCATCGCCAACGCCATGCTCTTCGCACACGTGTTGACCACCGAGCAGATTCCCCAATCGATCACCGCCTGGGTAGTGGCGCAAGGCTTCACCCCGGTCGAGTTCCTGCTGGTGGTGAATATCGTGCTGTTGATCGCGGGTACCTTCATGGAGCCTTCCGCGATTATCCTGATCCTGGCACCGATCCTGTTCCCCATCGCCATGAAACTGGGTATCGATCCGATTCACCTGGGCATCATCATGGTGGTGAACATGGAGATCGGCCTGATCACGCCACCCACCGGATTGAACCTGTTCGTCACCTCGGCCGTCACCGGCATGCCGTTGACCCGAGTGGTACGTGCGGTCTCGCCGTGGCTACTGGTGATGCTTGCGTTCCTGATCCTGGTGACCTATGTCCCGTTCGTTTCCCTGGCGTTGCCGACCTGGCTGGGAATGAGCTGATTCGAGCCGAGGGGCGCGCGTGATGACTCATGCGCAGCGCCCTGGTTACCTTGCAGGAGCCAAGGCAGGAGAAAGCGCGGCCAAGGCACATGGGCCTGACCCTGGCCCTCTGAGGCGGCAGAACGAATATGCCAGACACAAGAAAGCCCGCACTAGGCGGGCTTCTTGATATGTTTATGGACTTCAGAAGAAGTCTGTAAACAAGTATTTGGTGGCTACACAGGGACTTGAACCCCGGACCCCAGCATTATGAATGCTATGCTCTAACCAACTGAGCTATGTAGCCAAGTGGCGCGCATTATTAGCTCGAAACGCCTCCCTGTCAACACCTCGATTCAAAAAAATTAACCTACGATCAAACGCTTAGCCCAACCCCCCGGCTCAATGCACGAATAGCCGGTAAAAACAGTGGCTTTGTGTCGAGTTGTTTCTCGATAATTGGATCCCGATACCGCGGACGGATATACCTCCCATGGCCCTCAGCAGTACCCAGACCAGCACGACAGCCAGCGCCACCACGGCCCCGGCCAATCCCTTGGTGATGCGCATCATCGGCTTCTGCGCCTTGGCGCACTTGATCAACGACTTGATCCAGTCGGTACTGCCGGCCATCTATCCGCTACTCAAGGCCAATTACAACCTGAGCTTTGCGCAGATCGGCCTGATCACCCTGACCTTTCAGATCACCGCCTCCCTGCTGCAACCCTGGGTGGGCTTCCATACCGACCGCAAGCCCACACCGAACCTGCTGCCGCTGGGCACGCTCTGCACGCTGGTCGGTATCGTCATGCTGGCATTTGTCGGCAGCTTCCCGATGATCCTGCTGGCCTCGGCGCTGGTGGGGATCGGCTCGTCGACCTTCCACCCCGAAACCTCGCGCATCGCGCGCCTGGCCTCGGGCGGGCGCTTTGGCCTGGCGCAGTCGACTTTCCAGGTGGGCGGCAATGCCGGGTCTGCGTTTGGCCCGCTACTGGCGGCGGCGATCGTGATTCCGTTCGGCCAGGGTAATGTTGCCTGGTTCGGCTTGGCAGGGCTGTTCTTCTTCGGGGTGACCTTGCTGCTGCGCCGCTGGTACAAGGACCACCTCAGCCAGTTCAAGGCCCGCGCCGCTGCCCCGGCCACCCATGGCCTGTCGCGCCAGCGTGTGATGGCGGCATTGGTGGTACTGGGCTTGCTGGTGTTCTCGAAGTATTTCTACATGGCCAGCTTTACCAGCTACTTCACCTTCTACCTGATCGAGAAGTTCGACCTGTCGGTGGCGAGCTCGCAGCTGCACCTGTTCCTGTTCCTGGGCGCAGTCGCCGCGGGCACCTTCTTTGGCGGGCCGATCGGCGACAGGATCGGGCGCAAGGCAGTGATCTGGTTCTCGATCCTGGGCGTCGCCCCTTTCACCCTGGTGCTGCCGTACGCTGACCTGTTCTGGACCAGCGTGCTGAGCGTGGTGATCGGCTTCATCCTGGCCTCGGCATTCTCGGCCATCGTGGTCTATGCACAGGAACTGGTGCCAGGCAGCGTCGGCATGATCGCCGGCATCTTCTTCGGCCTTATGTTCGGCTTCGGCGGCATCGGTGCGGCGCTGCTGGGCTACCTGGCCGACCTGCGCGGCATCGAGTACGTCTACACCCTGTGCTCGTTCCTGCCGTTGTTCGGCCTGCTGGCGGTGCTGCTGCCGTCGACCAGCAAGCGTTGAGCGGCATGCAATCCCAGCTCCATCAGATACCCCGCAAGATTCGGAATTCGGGACGACGGGCGGTCAAGCTAGACTGACCCTGTCCCCACCCAAACGACCACCCCCATGACCCCCCTCGAAGAAGCAACCCGATTCCTCGCCACCCTCGACCCCGACTGGGCGCGTCATATCGCCACGATCGGCCCCTGCCTTCACCAGGCTACGCCAGGCCGCGAGCCTTACGAAGCGCTGGTTCGCGCGATCGCCTACCAGCAACTGCACCCTCGTGCAGGTGACGCGATTCTCGGCCGCATGCTGGCGCTGTTTCCCGAGGTGGATTTCCCTGCACCCGCCCAGCTCCTGGCAAGCACGCCGGAAGTCCTGCGCGCCTGCGGTTTCTCCGCAAACAAGCTGGCGACCATCCAGGGTATCGCCCAGGCGCGTCTGGATGGCGTGGTGCCTGGCAGGGACGAAGCGCTGCTGCTCAGCGACGCGGCATTGATCGAGCGCCTGGTCAGCCTGCGAGGGGTAGGGCGATGGACGGTGGAGATGTTGCTGATCTATAGCCTGGAACGCGGGGATATCCTGCCGGTGGATGACCTTGGCGTACGCGAGGGTTATCGTCGGATGAAGGGGCTGGACAAGGCGCCGACGCCTGCGCAGATGCGCTCGCTGGCGGCAGTATGGAGCCCGCACCGGACGGCAGCTTCGTGGTACCTGTGGCGGGCCTGAGTCCTGCGATCCAATGGCGGAGTACGACATGACATTCATCTCCGATTCTCAGCGATGGCAAGCGGTGCTGACCCGCGACCCCACCGGCATCGGCCATTTCGTATACGCCGTGCGCACGACTGGCATCTACTGTCATCCTGGGTGCAGCGCACGCGCGCCCAAGCGCGAAAACGTCGAGTTCTTCGCCACCCCGGCGCAGGCCCAGGCCGCTGGCTACCGTGCCTGCCTACGTTGCTCCAGAGGCGTCGCGCGGCGCAGCGAGTGGGTAGCGCGTGCCTGCCGCCTGATCGAAGCCAGCGAAGCGTCCTTGAGCCTCAAGCAACTGGGCCAGCACCTGAGCATGAGCCCGTTCCATCTGCAACGCGAGTTCAAGGCGGAAACGGGCCTGACGCCCAAGGCCTACGCTTCGGCCTTCCGTGCGCGCAAGGTACGTGAGCAATTGGGTGATGCCTCTACCTCGGTTACCGAGGCGATCTACGGCGCCGGCTTCAATTCCAACAGCCGCTTCTATGAAAGCGCGGCGGAACGCCTGGGCATGTGCCCACGCGATTTTCGCGATGGCGGCACCGGTGCGACCATCCACTTCGCCATCGGCCAGTGCTCGCTGGGCGCGATCCTGGTGGCGCAGAGCGAGCGCGGCCTGTGCGCGATTCTGCTCGACGACGAACCCGAGCGGCTGTTGGCCGAGCTGCAGGATCAATTCCCCAAGGCCCGCCTGATCGGCGGTGACGCCGGGTTCGAGCGTCTGGTCGCAGAAGTGGTCGGCTTCGTCGAGGCGCCCGCTCTGGGCCTGGACCTGCCGCTGGATGTGCAGGGCACGGCGTTCCAGGAGCGGGTCTGGCGGGCCTTGCGCGAGGTGCCGCCGGGCAGCCGGGTGAGCTATACCGAGATCGCCGAGCGCATCGGCGCACCGGCCGCGGTGCGGGCGGTGGCCAAGGCGTGCGCCGCGAATCGTATCGCGGTGGCGATCCCTTGCCACCGCGTGGTGCGCCGCAATGGCGATCTGAGCGGCTACCGCTGGGGCGTCGAGCGCAAGCGCCAGCTGCTTGATCGTGAAACACCACCTGCCTGATCCGCAGTGACCGGCGTAGAATCCGCCCGTCGCGACATGAAAGAGGAAAATTCGATGAGGCGTGTCAGCCTGAACAGTTTGTGCACGGGGATACTTGCCCTGATGCTATGGGTAGCCTTGCCGGCCTGGTCCGCCCCCGAGGCTCCCGCGCAACGACCGGCGGCCGAGCTGCCGGCGCTCGCCGAGGATGCCACGCTGGACCAGTTGAGCGACCGGCTCGACCTGATCCGCCAAGGCGTGACCAGCAACGCCAACGACGACCTGCTCGCCCAGTTGCGCCAGGGCGCGCTGCAAGTGCAACGCCAGGCCGATACGCTGCTCACGGAGCGTACGACGAATCTTCAGCGGGTCGACGACCAGCTCAACGTACTGGGTCCGGTTCTGCCTGACGAGGCCGACAGCATCAAGCGCCAGCGTCAGCAGCTCACGGCCGAGAAAAAAACCGTCACGGCTCAGGTCCAGCAAGCTACGCAACTCGCGCAGTCGGCGCGTGACCTCGCGGCGCAGATCATCAACCTGCGCCGCAGCCTGTTCAACTCGCAGGTGACCTCGCGCGCGGCCAGCCCGCTGAGCCCGGCGTTCTGGTCCAGCCTGATCCGTCCGACCGATGACGATCTTCGCCGCCTGCGCGAGCTGCGCGATGAGGCGGTCGCCGCCGTGGACAGCGCGATCAGTGCGGGGATACGCGGCTTTTTCATCGGCAGCCTGATCGCTGCCATTCTCGTCTGGACGCTGGGACGCCGCCTGCTCGAGCGCTTCCTGGCATGGGCGGTGCTGCGGTGGCTGCCCGAAGGCCGCTTGCGGCGCAGCGCGCTGGCGCTCGGCGTCGGCCTGGCCACGTTGACCACCATCGGCGGTGCCGTCGCGCTAGTGCGCTGGGGACTGGAAAACAGTGCCGAACTGGGCACTGATATTGCCAGCCTGACCAACCAGATCCTGACCCTCGTGGTGTTCTGTTCCTTCATCGCCGGCCTGGGACGGGCGATGCTGATGCTGGCGCGGCCGTCCTGGCGCCTGCCGGGCATTCCAGACGAAGTGGCTTCTGCGCTGCATTGGTTCGCGCCCGTATTGGGCGGGGCCCTGATGCTGCTGCTCACTCAGGAGCGAATCAACAGCGTGATCGCCAGCAGCCTGGCGCTGACAGTAGCCACCAACGGGCTGACAGCGCTGGTCGTCGCGCTGATCTATGCCGCCGCGCTGATACAGTACCGCCGTATCCGCCGCCAGCACGAGCTCGAGCGCCCGCCGGGACTGGCGGGGTTGATTCCCTTCGTCATCACTGCCTGGGTCGCGGCGATCTTGCTGACCCTGCTGACGGGCTACCTGACCCTCGCGTACTTCCTCACTGGAAAGCTGCTGTGGATCAGCGTCATCGCAACCTGCACCTACCTGCTCGTGGCAGCCTTCGGTGACTTGTGCGAAAGCCTGCTTTCACCCCGTCAACCGGGCGGCCTCGCGCTGGCCTCCGCGCTGGGCCTGGCGCCGCGTCACCAGGCTCAGGCGAGCACCGTGCTGGCGGGCGTGGGCCGTACGGTGCTGCTGTTCACCGCAGCCTTGCTGGCCATTCTGCCGACGGGCACCAGTCCGGGTGAGTTGCTGTTGAGTCTTGGCGAGTGGAACGTCAGCGGCGCCAAGACCCTGGGCAACCTGAACATCGTCCCGCAGGACATCCTGGTGGCGCTGGTGTTGCTGGTCGGAGGCATGTTCGGCCTGCGCGTGCTCAAGCAGTGGCTCAGCGAGCGCCTGTTGCCCGAGACCGAGATGGATGCCGGTATGCGTGCCTCCCTGGTCACCTTGGTCGGCTACCTGGGGTTCCTGTTCCTGGCGATGCTGGTCATGTCGATCCTGCGCATCAACCTCACCAGTCTTACCTGGGTGGTCAGTGCGCTATCGGTCGGTATCGGTTTCGGCTTGCAGGCGATCGTGCAGAACTTCATCTCGGGCCTGATCCTGCTGACCGAGCGTCCGGTGAAGGTGGGCGACTGGGTCAGCCTGGCCGGTGTCGAAGGCGATATCCGCCGGATCAACGTGCGCGCCACCGAGATCCAGATGTCCGACCGCTCCACGGTGATCGTGCCTAACTCGCAGTTCATCTCGCAGAACGTACGCAACGTCACCATGGGCAACGCCCTTGGCGTGGTAGGGATCACCCTGACCTTGCCACTGGAAACCGATCCTTCGCAGGTGCGTGACCTGCTGCTGGAAGCCTACGGCGAGCACGAGGCGATTCTCGATGCGCCGTCGCCGTCGGTGAGTTTCAAGGACCTGACCAGCACTGGCCTGGTGCTCAGCGCCAGCGGCTACGTCGCCGGCCCGCGCGCGGTATCCGGGGCCCGCAGCGACTTGCTGTTCACCATTCTCGAGCGGTTGCGCGAGCGCGGGATTGCCTTGTCGTCGCCGCAGAGCATGGTGTTGTTGCAAGAGCCGGCAGTGAGGGGGCCGGAAAACGCTTCGTAGAACCAGCGGTCGACTGAACCTGTAATGGAATGGTTTTGCCAGTCCATTACAGGGCCGACCGAGGCGGTCGTCAGGCGTGTCTATCCCATACACCGGGTGACGTGCTTCACCGACTGATACCCCGCCAATCCCCACGGCCCCAGCTCTCTGCCTATTCCGCTGCCCTTGGTGCCGCCCCAGGACGTCTCCACGAACACCGCCTGGATCGAGTTGATCCAGACATGCCCGACCTCCAGCGCATCGGCCACGCGTTCAGCCCGCTCGATATCGGCCGAGCACACGGTGGCGACCAGCCCGAAGCGGCTGTCATTGGCCAGGGCAATCGCTTCGGCCTCAGTGGCAAAGCGCCGTGAGCAGAGTACCGGGCCGAAGATTTCCTCGGTCCACAGGCGGCTGTCGGTCGGCACGTCGGCATACAGTGTGGGGCTGACGAACCAGCCTGGCGGAGACAGGTTTTCGCCGCCGGCAAGGCACTGGAGGCCTTCTTCCCGGGCAGTGGCGAAATAGGCCGCAACCTTGAGCCATTGGCCCTGGCTGGTCAGCGGCCCCATGTCCACCTCTTCGGTCAGCGGGTTGCCGACCCGCAGGTTCTCGAACGCCGCCTGCAACCGCGGCAACAGGGCGTCGGCGATGCCTTCCTGGATCAGCAGGCGGGAGGTCGCCGAGCACATCTGTCCAGCGTTCCAGCTGATGCCCGCGACAATCCACTCGACTGCCTGATCCACGTCGCAGTCATCGAACACGATGATCGCGGACTTGCCGCCCAGCTCAAGGGTAACGGGCCGGCACTGGCTCGCAGCGCTGCGCATCACCTGGCTGCCGACGGCGTTGCTGCCGGTGAAGGAGAGCTTGTCCAGGCCGTTGTGGCTGCTCAGCGCCGCGCCGGTCTCGGCCTTGCCATTGACGATGTTCAGCACGCCGGCGGGCAGGCCCACGGCGTCGGCGATCTGTCCGTACGCCTGTTCGGCCAACGGGGTGACTTCGGACGGCTTGAGTACCACGGTGCACCCGGCTGCCAGGGCCGGAGCCAGCTTCCAGGCGCTGGTCACCAGTGGGAAGTTCCACGGCACGATCAGGCCCACGACGCCGACGGGCTCCAGGCGGGTACGGGCCTTGAACCCATCCTGGGCCAGCGGCACGTCAATATTCTTGCCAGGCAGCTGCTCAGCCAGTTCGGCGTAGTAGGCGAAGGTGGCGATGGCATCGTCCAGGTCCACCTCTGCCTCATGCCGTGGCTTGCCGTTGTTGCGCATCTGCAAGCTGATCAACGCCTCGCGGCGCTGACCCAGCTGCTCGGCGAAACCCCGCAGGTAACCCGCGCGTTCGCTGGCAGTGTGGTTTTTCCAGCCCGGCAGCGCATGGCGCGCGGCCGCGACAGCTTGGTCGACCTGCTCGAGGCTGGCGGCGCGCAGCTCGTCGAATGGCTCGCCCAGGGCAGGGTCATGCACGGTGATGCAGTCGGTGCCAGCGCCTTCGACCCAATGGCCGGCGATGTAGTGCGATGAAGTCATGGTCAGGTTCCAGTCAGCGAGTCAGGCGATTCCGGCGGTGCCCACGGGGGCGCTCGCAGTGCATTTCGAGCGCACCCAGCGCGGCCCGCTGGGCCCATACACCGCTGCGGGTTCGGGAAAGAAGTTGAGCAGTGCCAGGTACAGCACGCAGGCCATGCCCAAGGTGACCGGCAGGCTGATGTCGATGCCGCCGGCCATTTCGCCCAGTGGCCCGACGAACTGGCCCGGCAGGTTGACGAAGCACAGGCCAAGCGCCGCGCTGGGAATCCAGGCGCCCATGCCACGCCAGTTCCAGCCATGCTGGAACCAGTAGCGGCCACCCTGCTGGCCACGGGTGAACACCTGCAGGTCATCGGCATGATAGAAACCGCGGCGCGTGATCAGGCCGAGGATCATGATCATCATCCAGGGGCTGGTGCAGGTGATGATGAGCACGGCGAATGTCGACACGCTCTGCACCAGGTTGAAAGTGAAGCGGCCGATGAAGATGAAGGCGATGGCCGCCACCCCGATCAGCACGGTGGCTGCGGCGCGGCTCAGCACGCGTGGGAACACGCTGGACATGTCCAGCCCGGTGCCGTACAGCGCCGTGGTGCCGGTGGACATGCCGCCGATCACGGCAATCAGGCATACCGGCAAGAAGAACCAGGCTGGCGAGATGGCCAGCAGGCCGCCGACATAGTTGTTGGTCTCGATGTATTGCGGCGCCTGTGACGCCACCAGCGTGGCCGTGCACAGGCCGAAGAAGAACGGGATCAGTGTACCGGCCTGGGACGCGATCACCGCCAGCATGATCCGCGACTTCGCGGTGTGCCGTGGAATGTAGCGGGACCAGTCGCCTAGAAAGGCTCCAAACGACACGGGGTTGCTCATGGCCAGGATCGCCGAGCCGACAAAAGCCGCCCAGAAACCCGGCTGTCCAAGGTTCACGCTGCCGGCATAGCCCGCATCGAACGGCCCCGCGAAGGCGGCGATACCCAGCAGGAACAGCAGGCTCGACGCCCAGACCGCAATCTTGTTCACCCACAGCATGAAGCGGAAGCCATAGATGCAGACGATCAGCACCAGCACCGCGAACAGCCCATAGGCCAGGCCCAGTGTCAGGTCGGTTTCCGGGAGACCGGCGAGCCGCTTGGCGCCGCCGACCAGCGCATCACCGGAACTCCACACTGACAGCGAGAAGAACGCCACCGCCGTCAGCAGCGACAGGAACGAGCCGACAATGCGCCCGTGCACCCCGAAGTGTGCCCCGGAAGACACCGCATTGTTGGTGCCGTTGAGCGCACCGAACAGTCCCATGGGCGCGAGAATCAAGGCGCCGACGCTGACGCCCAGGATGATCGCCCACAGGCCCGCCTCGAAAGACAGCCCGAAGAGCACGGGGAAACTGCCGAGCACCGCGGTAGCAAAGGTATTGGCGCCGCCGAAGATCAGGCGGAACAGGTCGGTGGGCGAGGCGTCGCGTTGGTGGTCGGGTATCTGCTCGACACCGTTGGTTTCGATACCGGTCGATTGGCTCATCGTAAGGCTCCAGCGCTGTTGTAGTGGGCGAGCGCAGTAGCGCGGGCCCTTTTTATGGGTGCGATGGCAGAGCGGCAATGCCGCGAAGAATGTCAGGCCGGGGAGGCTACCGAAAGGTGTTCGTGGCACGCCAGCCAGCGTTCGCCGTGCAGCCGGAAGACGATGCTCTCGCGCTCCTGCAACAGATGCTCGGTGCCGCCTTGGCGGATATGGGTCGCCACATCGTGCATGAAGATCGCCACCTCGCCTTGCAGGCTCACGCAGGCATTGCTCGACTGGCAGCCGAGCACGGCAAAGCCCTCGTCCTGCCACTGCTGCCAGAGGTCCTGGTAGGCGCTGCGCGAGAGCAACGGTTGCGGCAAGGTGTGGAAAAAGAAGCTGGCGTCTTCACTGAAACAGTCGAAGTAGCGCGTGGTGTCATTGCTGGCGAAGGCATCCACGAGGTCGGCGGCGGCTTGCCGAACCTGGGCTTGGAGGATCTGGTCCATGGGGCTCACGATTATTGTGATTGTCGTGGGGCCGATTCTGGTGAGCGGCGCCGCCGGGAAAAATCCCCAGCGGCAAATAATCAGTTCAGGAATTTGTGAACCAATGCGACCATTCCAGAACAAAGGGCGTGAGTGCTGTATCGTCCTGCCCAACAGTATCCACGGGCGCTGACAGCAGTTGGTCCGCAGGAGTCGTGACAGTCGGGACCTGTTTCAGATCGCGAAGTGCGCTTCAATCGCCGGGGTGAAATGCGTGCAGTTGATGCGTGCGTAGCGCCGGTAGTCGCGCGTCACCGAAAACGCAGAGCCTGGCATCACGCCGCCTTCGTTGCGCTGGCCGGGTTGTCCTTGCTGATCGCGGTCTGCCTGCCTGAGGCCCCGGCGGTGTCTGTCAAGACGCGTGCACCCGAAGGCGAAGCCAAGACCAGGGTCATGACCCCCGTCGTTACACTCGCCATGGCGATCGCGGCCATGGGCTACGGCATCATGAACCTGCTGATGATCCAGGCGTCGCTGCACATGGGGCACCGCCATGAGGATTTCTCCGATATGCGCCTGGCTATCCAATGGCATGTAATCGCCATGTTCGCTCCCTCGTTTTTCACCGGCGCGATCATTGGCAAGTTCGGAGTCAAGACCACGCTCCACGCCGGCCTGCTTCTGCTTGCCACCTGCGCCGCCATCAACATGGCTTCCCACAGCTACGCGATGATGAGCCTGTCGCTGATCGTGCTCGGGCTCGGCTGGAACCTCACCTACGTAGGCGGCGCCGCGCTGCTGGCCCAGGCACTTGAAGGCAACCCCGAGGCCTTCGGAATGCAGGGCAGGAATGACCTGGCCATCGCGGTATGCGCGACGATCGGGGCGTTTACGCCCTCGTTGCTGCTGAGCAGCATTGGATGGGTAGGAAGCAATGGACTTGGCATGGTGCTGGTGGGGGTGCTTATGGTGGCCACGGCCACCGTCATCAAACCGGGCAGAGGGGGTACAGCACATGAATCCTGCTCACCCTCCATCCGTGGTGCCAAAGAGGGCTAGCGAACGGGCTGTAGAAACCGACACAGCAAAAGACCGCGGCAAGCCGCGGTCTTTTTGTTGAAGCAGTTTTACGTCGGCATCAGACGTTGAAGCGGAAGTGCATCACGTCGCCGTCCTTGACGATGTAGTCCTTGCCTTCCAAACGCCACTTGCCAGCCTCTTTCGCGCCGCCTTCACCGTTGTACTGGATGAAGTCGTCATAGGCGACCACTTCAGCGCGGATGAAGCCTTTCTCGAAGTCCGTGTGGATCACGCCAGCGGCCTGTGGGGCGGTGGCGCCGATGCGCACGGTCCAGGCGCGGACTTCCTGGACGCCTGCGGTGAAGTAGGTCTGCAGGTTGAGCAGGCCGTAACCGGCACGGATGACGCGGTTCAGGCCAGGCTCTTCGAGGCCGAGGGCTTCGAGGAACATGTCTTTTTCTTCGCCTTCATCGAGCTCGGCGATCTCGGCTTCGATCTTGTTGCACACCGGTACCACGACCGCGCCTTCTTCCTCGGCAATGGCCTTGACCACGTCGAGCAGCGGGTTGTTCTCGAAGCCGTCCTCGGCCACGTTGGCGATGTACATGACCGGCTTGCTGGTCAGCAGGTGGAAGCCGCGGACCACGGCCTTCTCATCGGCGCCCATGTCTTTCATCAGGCTGCGCGCAGGCTTGCCTTCGGTGAAGTGGGGGATGAGTTTCTCGAGAATCGCTTTTTGCGCCAGGGCGTCCTTGTCACCGCCCTTGGCGTTGCGGGTGACCTTCTGCAATTGCTTTTCGCAGCTGTCGAGGTCGGCGAAGATCAGCTCGAGGTCGATGATCTCGATGTCACGCTTGGGGTCGACGCTGTTGGAAACGTGGATCACGTTCTCGTCTTCGAAGCAGCGCACCACGTGGGCGATGGCATCGGTCTCGCGGATGTTGGCGAGGAACTTGTTGCCCAGGCCTTCACCCTTGGAGGCACCGGCAACCAGGCCGGCGATGTCGACGAACTCCATGGTGGTCGGCAGCACGCGGTTCGGCTTGACGATGGCCGCGAGTGCGTCGAGGCGCGCGTCGGGCATCGGCACGATGCCGCTGTTCGGCTCGATGGTGCAGAAGGGGAAGTTCTCAGCTGCGATACCGGACTTGGTCAGCGCGTTGAACAGGGTGGACTTGCCGACGTTTGGCAGGCCGACGATGCCGCAATTGAAACCCATGGGAATTCCCCTCTTGAGAGATCAGGCCTTCTGGCTGTGCAGTTCGCGCATCGCCTTGGCGAAGTCGCCAGCGAGGACATCGGGCAGCACGCCGAGGGCAAAGTCGATGCTGGCGTCGAGCTTGTCCTGCTCGGCACGCGGTGCGCGGCCCAGGACGAAGTTGGAGACCAGCTTGGCATCCCCTGGGTGGCCGATGCCGAGCCGCAGGCGATGGAAGTCGTTCTGGTTGCCGAGCTGCGCGATGATGTCGCGCAGGCCGTTGTGCCCACCATGGCCGCCGCCGCGCTTGAGCTTGGCAACGCCGGGAGGCAGGTCGAGTTCGTCGTGTGCCACCAGGATGCCCGCAGGCGGAATCCGGAAGAAATTGGCCAATGCCGCCACGGACTGGCCGCTGCGGTTCATGTAGGTGGTGGGGATCAGCAAGCGAACATCGTTGCCCTGATGGCTGAATTTAGCCGTCAGGCCGAAATACTTGCGGTCAGCGGTCAGTGAAACACGCTGGGCGCTGGCAATGCGTTCAACGAAAAGAGCCCCTGCGTTATGCCGGGTCTGTTCGTATTCGGGGCCGGGATTTCCCAGGCCGACGATCAACTGGATGGCGGTCACGTAGGGGCTCTTCCTTGGAGTTGGTGGGTTACGGTGCGCGGCACTGTAACCCGATCAACACCGGCGCGCGAGTGGATTACTCGGCAGCGCCTTCTTCAGCTTCTGGAGCAACGCGCGGTGCGTGGACGTTGGCAACAGCCTTGTCATCACCGTGGGCCAGGGCTACGAACTCGACGCCTTTCGGAGCCTTGAGGTCCGACAGGTGGATGATGGTGCCGATGTCGGCATTGCCCAGGTCGACTTCGATGAACTCTGGCAGGTCCTTGGCTTCGCAGGAAACTTCGATCTCGGCCACTACGTGGGAGATTTCGCCGCCTTTCTTGACCGGTGCTTCTTCGTTGATGAAGTGCACTGGAACGATGGCGGTCAGCTTCTGGCCAGCAACGACGCGGATGAAGTCAGCGTGCATGATGAACTGCTTGGCAGGGTGGCGCTGCATGGCCTTGACGATGACGTTCTGCTTGACGCCGTCAACGTTCAGCTCGATCACGTGGCTGTAGGCAGCTTCGTTTTCGAACAGCTTGGCGATTTCCTTGGCCACGATGGTCAGGGACTGGGCTTCTTTATCGCCACCGTATACCACGGCAGGGATGCTCAGAGCGTGACGCAGGCGGCGGCTCGCACCTTTCCCCAGGTCAGTACGCGCTTGTGCGTTCAGGATGAAATCGGTCATTTTGCTTCTCCAAAATAGCCAGCCCCGAGTGGCACTTGCGACCAGCGCCAACGCGGGGTGGGCAAAAAAGCCCCGCCCCAACGGAAGTGTTGGGGCGGGGCGCTTTTCATCAACGGGTGTTTCGCGTGGGCAGGGCCCTTAGCGGAACATCGCGCTGATCGATTCTTCATTGCTGATGCGGCGTACCGCCTCGGCAACGACCGGTGCGATATCCAGTTGACGGATACGGTCACAGGCTTGTGCTGCAGCGGACAGCGGGATGGTGTTGGTCACCACCAGCTCGTCCAGCACGGATTTCTCGATGTTCTCGATCGCCCGACCCGAGAGGACAGGGTGCGTGCAGTAGGCATAGACCTTGGCAGCGCCGTGTTCTTTCAGGGCCTTGGCCGCATGGCACAAGGTGCCGGCGGTGTCGACCATGTCGTCTACCAGGATGCAAGTGCGTCCTTCGACGTCGCCGATGATGTGCATCACTTCGGAGTGATTGGCCTTTTCACGGCGTTTGTCGATGATACCCAGATCAACACCCAGGGACTTGGCAACGGCACGTGCACGCACGACGCCACCGATGTCCGGGGAGACGATCATGAGGTTCTCGAAACGCTGGTCCTCGATATCATCGACCAGAACGGGCGAGCCGTAGATGTTGTCGACTGGAATATCGAAGAAACCCTGGATCTGGTCAGCGTGCAGGTCGACTGTGAGTACACGGTCGATACCTACGACAGTGAGCATGTCAGCGACGACTTTGGCGCTGATGGCTACACGTGCCGAACGCGGACGGCGGTCCTGGCGGGCATATCCGAAGTAGGGAATCACGGCGGTGATTCGGGAGGCTGAGGAGCGGCGGAAGGCGTCGGCCATCACTACCAGTTCCATCAGGTTATCGTTGGTTGGCGCGCAGGTCGGCTGAATGATAAATACGTCTTTACCGCGGACGTTTTCATTAATCTCAGTACTGATTTCGCCGTCGGAGAATTTGCCGACAGAAACATCACCTAGTGGGATATGCAGCTGACGTACGACACGCCGAGCCAGATCGGGGTTAGCGTTCCCCGTGAAGACCATCATCTTGGACACGCGCAGTACCTGAAGGCTGAGGGTATACCTGGATGAGTATAAGGAAAATGGCAGGGGCGGCTGGATTCGAACCAACGCATGGCAGGATCAAAACCTGCTGCCTTACCGCTTGGCGACGCCCCTGTATCTGTTGCTTTCGAGTACCTGATACTCGATTCCTAGAGCAGATTTTGCAGCTTGCGGTGCAACATCGAAACGTTGCTTCCTTTTGCCACAAACCCTGTTTGGGTCTCTGAAAGAAGGGCCAGAACTTTATCAGCTTCAGCTTTGCTTGGGAAGGCCCCAAACACACAACTTCCAGTTCCGGTTAGCCTTGCATTTGTGAACTTGCTTAGCAAATTCAACGAGTTACGTACTTCTGGGTAACTCTGCTCAACGACCGGTTGGCAGTCATTACGACTGTTTCCCTTGGGAACGGGGCGCATCTTAAGGGGCAAGGAATCACGTGTCAACAGTGGATGCGAAAAAATTTCTGCTGTACTTACAGCGACTTGCGGGACCAGCACCACGTACCACGGTTCCTCGGGGTCGACGGGGGTGAGCTGCTCGCCGACGCCTTCGGCAAATGCGGCGTGGCCGCGGACGAACACGGGTACGTCCGCGCCGAGGGTAAGGCCCAGCTCGGCGAGCTGGTCGACCGTGCAGTCGACTTGCCAAAGATGCGCCAGGCCCAGCAGCGTGGTTGCAGCGTCCGAGCTGCCCCCGCCGATGCCGCCGCCCATGGGCAGGACCTTTTGCAACCAGATGTCGGCGCCCAGCCTGCAGCCGGTCAATTGCTGCAGCTGGCGGGCCGCCCGGACGATCAGGTTGCTGTCATGAGGTACGGAGTCGATGGCGTCGTGCAGGCGGATTTCGCCGTCCTGACGCACCGCGAAGCCCAGCTCATCGGCGTGATCGAGAAACTGGAAGACGGTTTCGAGCAGGTGGTAGCCGTCCGCACGGCGCCCCAGGATGTGCAGCCAGAGGTTGAGCTTGGCCGGAGCGGGCAGTATCAGGGTGGCATGCTGCATGGATCAGTGGCCCAGCTGGCGCGGCTGCCAGTCCTTGACCACCAGGGTCACGTCGAGGTCCTGGCCATGCAGCTTCATGCGTTCTGGCAGCCAGTAGCCGTTCTGCTCGGCATAGCTCAGGTACTCGACCTTCCAACCATCCTGGGCAAGGCTGGCCAGGCGGCTGTCGCCGTCGAGGGTCAGCTGGCTCTTGCTGTCGGGGGCGGGCAGGCCACGTACCCACCACACCAGATGAGACACCGGCAGACGCCATCCGAGTTGTTCTTCGAGCAGCGTTTCCGGGCTTTCGGCTTCATAGCGGCCCTGGTTGGCCACTTCCAGCACCACGCCGCCGGGGCGGCCGGTCAGGCGTGCGGCACCGCGGCCGAGCGGGCCGGCCAGGCGGATGTCGTAGTAGTCCTGGCGCTGCAGCCAGAACAGCGTGCCGCTGCCCGAATCGCGTGGGGCGCGGATGCCGACCTTGCCGTTGATCTGCCAGCCATCGAGGCTGCTCAGCTGCTGCTTGTGTTCACGCCACTGCTGCGGGTTGCCCTGGCCTTGCAGGGCCTCGCGGGAACCGAAGCCGGCACAGCCGGCCAGCAGGGCGATCAGGGTAAAGGTAATGCAATGGCGCATGAACATGGTCTAGAGGGTCTCGGATCCGGTCAGGCGCAGGACGGTCTTGCGCAGGATAGGGCTGTCGGGCTGGGTCTCGAAGGCCTTGGCCCAGACCTGACGCGCTTCGCGGCGCTTGCCATTGGCCCAGAGCACTTCGCCCAGGTGAGCGGCGACTTCGTGGTCGGGATAGCGATCCATTGCCAGGCGCAGCAAGCGCTCGGCCTCGTCGAGATTGCCCAGGCGATAGTTGATCCAGCCCAGGCTGTCGAGCACGGCCGGGTCGTCCGGGTTGATCTGGTGTGCCTTGTCGATCAGCGCCTTGGCTTCAGCCAGGCGGCTGGTGCGGTCGGCCAGGGTGTAGCCCAGGGCGTTGAGCGCCATGGCGTTTTCCGGCTCGCGGGTGATGATGGCACGCAGGTCTTTTTCCATCTGCGGCAGGTCGTCACGCTTTTCGGCCAGCATGGCGCGGGTATAGAGCAGGTTCAGGTCATCAGGGTAACGCTGGATGGCCTGTTGCAATACCTGGTCGGCCTGCGCCTGCTTGCCGTTGTTGCCCAGGCTTTCGGCTTCGATCAGGTACAGCTGGATGGCGTAGTCGGGCTGAGCCTCGCGAGCCTCCGCCAGCAGCCGGGACGCCTCGGCACTGCGGCCGTTGGCAATGAGAATGTCGGACTGGCGCAGCAGTGCCGGCAGATAGTCGGTGCCAGGACCGACCAGCGCATATTCGCGCAGCGCGCCCTCGGGGTCGTTGCGCTCTTCGCGGATGCGGCCAAGGTTGAGGTGCGCAGCGTCGACATTGCTGTCGCGCTCGACCAGTTCCTGCAGATAGCCCTCGGCTTCTTCCCACTCCTTGTTCTCAAGGCTCACCAACGCCAGCGAATAGCGCAGCTCGTCGTCCTCCGGATATTGCTGGACCAGGCTCACGAACTCGGCCTTGGCGTCAGCCAGGCGGTCCTGCTCGACCAGCATGCGCGCATAGGTCAGGCGCAGGCGCTTGTCGTCGGGGTTCTCGCTGATGGCCTTGCGCAGCAGGGGCAGGGCCTCGGGGCCGCGGTCGACGGCCTGCAGCAGGCGAGCGCGCAGCAGGATCGGGGCGATCTCGCCTTCCTGCGGCGGATGCTCCTCGAGCAGGTCGAGCGCGGCCTGGGCGTTGCCGTCCTGTTGCAGCAGCAGGGCCTTGCCGAACACCAGCTGGCCGTTGTCGGGATATTTGACCAGCAGGCGGTCGAAGCTCTGCTGCAGGCCGTCGCGGGTCGACTGGTCGGTGTCGGCGGCCGACAGGGCAAGGAAGTCGAAGTGCGTATCGCCCTGGCCCTGGAGCACCTTCTCCATGTAGGTCATGGAGTCGTCGTAGCGACCGGCGCGGGCCAGCTGGATGGCGGCGGCGCGTTGTGCATCGAGGTTTTTCGCATCGTTGCGCGCCCAGATGAGCGCGGTGTCCAGCGCAGGTTCGTCGGCACCCAGGTATTCGGCAATGCGGTAGGCCCGCTCGGAGACGCCCGGATCCTGGGTCTTCACGGCCTGGTCGACGTAGTTTTGCAGGGCGATGTCGAAGCGATTGCGCTGGCCCGCCAGCTCCGCCGTCAGCAGGCTATAGAGCGTCTCCTGGCTGAACGAGCCATACACCACGGGCGCCACCGGTTCTGCCGGGGTGACGTCGGCGGCCGGGGCTGCTGTTTCCTGGCTCTGTGGGGCCAGGCTCTGGCAGCCCTGGAGCAAGGCGAGGGCGAGCAGCAATGCGTAGGATCTATTCATAAATGGGGGCTTTGAACGGCTAACCGGCGGTCGGAACATCATGACACAAGCACAGGGGCAAAACCCACCTGCGATGGACTCGGTATATTAGGACAATAGCGAACGGTGGTTGTTCTGAATCCTGCGAAGTAGGACAATTATCGGCTTCACGTCACAACCAGCGACCTTGCATGGCCTTTCTTGCCCTCGGTATCAACCATAAGACTGCCTCGGTAGACGTACGCGAGCGCGTGGCGTTTACGCCAGAGCAGCTGGTAGATGCCCTGCAGCAGCTGTGTCGGCTGACCGCCAGCCGCGAGGCGGCGATCCTTTCGACCTGCAACCGCAGCGAGCTCTATATAGAGCAGGACCACCTGGCGGCCGACAGCGTGCTGCGCTGGCTGGCCGAATATCATCAGCTGAGCCTCGAGGAGTTGCGCGCCTGCGCCTACGTCCATGAAGAGCACGACGCCGTGCGTCACATGATGCGGGTTGCCTCCGGTCTCGACTCGCTGGTGCTGGGCGAGCCGCAGATTCTCGGCCAGATGAAATCGGCCTACGCCGTGGCACGCGAGGCCGGCACCGTCGGACCCCTGCTCGGGCGCCTGTTCCAGGCCACCTTCAGCGCCGCCAAACAGGTGCGCACCGATACCGCCATCGGCGAGAACCCGGTATCGGTGGCGTTTGCGGCGGTCAGCCTGGCCAAGCAGATCTTCAGCGACCTGGGGCGCAGCCAGGCGCTGCTGATCGGCGCGGGCGAAACCATCACGCTGGTCGCCCGGCACCTGCACGAGCAGGGTGTGCGCCGCATCGTCGTGGCCAACCGCACGCTGGAGCGCGCGAGTATCCTGGCCGAGCAGTTCGGCGCCCACGCCGTGTTGCTGGCCGACATTCCCCAGGAGCTCGCCAACAGCGATATCGTCATCAGTTCCACTGCCAGCCAGTTGCCGATCCTGGGCAAGGGGGCCGTGGAAAGCGCGCTCAAGCAGCGCCGGCACAAGCCGATCTTCATGGTCGACATTGCCGTGCCGCGCGATATCGAGGCGCAGGTCGGTGAGCTGGACGACGTCTATCTGTACACCGTCGACGATCTTCACGACGTGGTCGCGGAAAACCTCAAGAGCCGCCAGGGCGCGGCCCAGGCCGCCGAGGAGCTGGTGTCGGTTGGCGCCGAGGATTTCATGGTGCGCCTGCGCGAGCTGGCGGCGGTGGATGTGCTCAAGGCCTACCGCCAGCAGAGCGAGCGCCTGCGCGACGAAGAACTGAACAAAGCCCAACGCCTGCTGGCCAACGGCGCCAATCCCGAAGAGGTATTGGCGCAACTGGCGCGCGGGCTGACCAACAAGCTTCTGCACGCCCCCAGCGTGCAGTTGAAAAAGCTCTCAGCCGAAGGCCGCCTCGATGCATTGGCCATGGCTCAGGAACTCTTTGCCCTCAATGAGGGTTCGACGGATAAAACCCCGCAATGAAAGCGTCGCTGCTCAATAAACTGGACACGATCCAGGACCGCTTCGAGGAACTGACCGCCCTGTTGGGTGATGCCGAGGTCATCAGCGACCAGACGCGTTTTCGCGCCTATTCGCGCGAGTACGCCGAAGTCGAGCCGGTGAACGCCGCCTATCAGGCCTGGCGCAAGGTGCAGGATGATCTCGAGGGTGCCCAGGCGTTGCTCAAGGATGCCGACCCCGACCTGCGCGAGATGGCCGTCGAGGAAGTGCGCGACGCCAAGGAGCAGCTGGTCGTGCTCGAATCGCAGCTGCAGCGCATGCTGTTGCCCAAGGACCCGAACGACGGGCGCAACGTGTTCCTGGAAATCCGCGCCGGTACCGGCGGTGACGAGGCGGCGATTTTCTCGGGCGACCTGTTCCGGATGTATTCGCGCTATGCCGAGCGCCGAGGATGGCGGCTGGAGATCCTCTCGGAGAACGAGGGCGAGCACGGCGGCTACAAGGAAATCATCGCCCGGGTAGAAGGCGACAGCGTGTACGGCAAGCTCAAGTTCGAGTCTGGCGCGCACCGTGTGCAGCGGGTGCCCGAGACCGAATCCCAGGGCCGTATCCACACCTCGGCCTGCACCGTGGCGGTGCTGCCCGAGCCGGACGAGCACGTGGCGATCGAGATCAATCCGGCCGACCTGCGCGTCGACACCTACCGCGCTTCCGGCGCGGGTGGACAGCACATCAACAAGACCGACTCGGCCGTGCGCATCACCCACTTGCCCACCGGGATCGTGGCGGAGTGCCAGGAAGAGCGTTCGCAGCACAAGAACCGTGCCCGTGCCATGCAGTGGCTGTCGGCCAAGCTCAACGACATCCAGACCAGCGCGGCGCAAAACGCCATTGCCACCGAGCGCAAGCTGCTGGTCGGCTCGGGTGACCGCTCCGAGCGTATCCGCACCTATAACTATCCACAGGGGCGGGTGACCGATCACCGCATCAACCTGACCCTGTATTCCCTCGACGAGGTTCTGGCCGGCGGTGTCGACGCCGTGATCGAGCCGCTGCTGGCCGAGTACCAGGCCGACCAACTTGCCGCCCTGGGGGATTGATGACCATCATCGCCAGCCTGCTGCGCGGCGCGCAGCTGCCGGATTCACCCACCGAGCGCCTTGACGCCGAATTGCTCCTCGCCGCTGCCATCGGCAAGTCGCGCAGCTACCTGCACACCTGGCCCGAGCGTATCGTCAGCAGCGAAGCGGCACAGACCTTCGCCGACTACCTGGCACGACGCCGTGGCGGCGAGCCGGTGGCGTATATCCTCGGGCAGCAGGGGTTCTGGAAGCTCGACCTGGAGGTCGCGCCGCACACCCTGATTCCTCGCCCCGACACCGAGCTGCTGGTCGAGACCGCGCTCGAGCTGGTGCCGGCCAGCCCCGCGCACGTTCTCGACCTGGGCACTGGGACTGGTGCTATTGCGCTGGCCCTGGCGAGCGAATGCCCGGCATGGCAGGTGACCGCTGTCGACCGTATCGAAGAGGCCGTGGCCCTGGCCGAGCGCAATCGCCAGCGCCTGCGCCTGGAAAACGTTCAGGTGCGGTCCAGCCATTGGTTCGACAGCCTTGCGGGCCAGTACTTCGACCTGATCCTCAGCAACCCTCCGTACATTGCAGCCCAAGACCCGCACCTGGCAGTCGGCGACGTGCGTTTCGAGCCGAGCAGCGCGCTGGTAGCGGGCAGCGATGGCCTGGACGACCTGCGCACGATCATCGCCCAGGCTCCGGCGCATCTGCTGCCTGGCGGCTGGCTGCTGCTCGAGCATGGTTTCGACCAGGCCGCGGCGGTTCGGGCCCTGCTCAGCGATCGTGGCTTTGCCGATGTGTCCAGCCGTCGCGACCTTGGCGGGCATGAACGCATCAGCCTTGGACGCCTGCCATGCTGAGCGACCTGGAGCTGTTGCGCTATAGCCGGCAGATCCTGTTGGCGCAGGTAGACATCGACGGCCAGCTGAAACTCAAGCAAAGCCGGGTGCTGATCGTCGGTCTTGGTGGCCTGGGGTCGCCAGTGGCGCTGTACCTGGCCGCGGCTGGGGTAGGCGAGCTGCATCTGGCGGACTTCGATACGGTCGACCTCACCAACCTGCAGCGCCAGGTCATCCACGACAGCACCAGTGTCGGCATGAGCAAGGTCGACTCGGCCCTGGAGCGTCTGAGCGTGATCAATCCCGAGATCACGCTTGTCCCGCACCGTCAGGCGCTGGACCAGGACTCCCTGGCCGCCGCAGTGTCGTCGGTAGACCTGGTGCTCGATTGCTCCGACAACTTCGGCACCCGCGAGGCGGTCAATGCAGCTTGCGTCGCGGCTGGCCGTCCGCTGGTCAGTGGCGCGGCGATCCGTCTCGAAGGGCAACTCTCGGTATTCGACCCGCGCCAGCCCGGCAGCCCGTGCTATCACTGCCTGTACGGGCACGGCAGCGAGGCCGAGCTGACCTGCAGCGAAGCGGGGGTGATCGGGCCTCTGGTCGGCCTGGTGGGCAGCCTGCAGGCGCTAGAAGCCCTGAAATTGCTGGTCGGATTTGGCGAGCCCTTGGTGGGGCGCCTGTTGTTGATCGATGCGCTGGGCACGCGCATGCGTGAGCTGCGGGTCAAGCGTGATCCGGCCTGCGCTGTCTGCGGCGCGCAGCATGGCTGAGCGCTCGGCGCCGGTCGGCGTGATGGATTCAGGCGTCGGCGGTCTGTCGGTACTGCGCGAAATCCACCACCTGCTGCCCTATGAATCCCTGCTCTATGTGGCCGATTGCGGTCATGTGCCCTATGGCGAAAAATCCGCCGACCATATCCGCCAGCGCTGCCGGTGGATTGCCGAATTCTTCCATGCCCAGGGTGCCAAGGCCATGGTCCTGGCCTGCAATACCGCGACGGTGGCCGCGGTCGCCGATCTGCGCGAACGCTATCCCGATTGGCCATTGGTGGGCATGGAGCCTGCCGTCAAACCTGCTGCGGCGGCGACCCGCTCCGGCGTGGTGGGGGTGCTGGCCACCACCGGCACCCTGCAAAGCGCGAAGTTCGCCGCGTTGCTCGACCGCTTCGCCAGCGATGTACGGGTGGTGACCCAGCCCTGTCCTGGGCTGGTGGAGTGCATCGAGCAAGGAGATCTGGGCAGTCCTGCGCTTCGCCAGTTGCTGCAAGGCTATGTGCAGCCCCTGCTGGCCGCCCGTTGCGACACCCTGATCCTGGGCTGCACCCACTATCCCTTCCTGCGCCCGTTGCTGGCCGAGATGGTTCCGGCCGACGTGGCGATCATCGACACCGGCGCTGCGGTAGCGCGCCAGCTGCAACGGCTGCTGCGCGAGCGCGAGTTGCTGGCAGCCGGTCCGGCGCGGGAGGCCCAGTTCTGGACCAGCGCCAGTCCTGAGCAGTTAAAGAAAATCCTGCCGCTGCTGTGGCAGCAGTCAGACAGCGTGAACAGCTTTCCAATGTAAAAAAAATGTGAAAAAGCGGCGCCCCGAGCTGAACTATCGTGCCACTGCTGATTTCTACTCCCCTGTCTGAAGAGTCAGAAAAACAAACAACAGCATTGGAAAAAGGACGTTTCTCATGAAGAAACTGCTTTGCTTGGCGGCAGCTGCCGTCGTTACCCTGGGGCAGACTTTTACCGCGCAGGCGGCAGATGTATCGTTGTCGGTGGGGCAGACCGGCGATTCGACGATGGTCTACCGGCTGGGCCTGCAATCGAATTGGGATAAGAGCTGGTGGCAGACCAGTGTCGGCCGGCTGACCGGCTACTGGGATGGCGCTTACACTTACTGGGACGGCGACGAGACGGCCAGCAATCACAGCCTGTCGTTCGCACCGGTGTTCGTCTACGAGTTCGCCGGTGAGTCGGTCAAGCCTTACATCGAGGCGGGCATCGGCGTAGCGGCGTTTTCCAGCACTGAAGTCGAGAGCAACCAGCTGGGTTCCTCCTTCCAGTTCGAGGACCGTATCGGATTCGGCCTGCGCTTCGCTGGCGGGCAAGAGGTAGGTATCCGGGCGATCCACTACTCCAATGCGGGCATTACTTCGACCAACGATGGCGTCGAGAGCTATAGCCTGCACTACCGCATGCCCCTCTGAGAGAAGTGGCTGCCCCTTCATCGGGGCAGCCAGGTTTAGCCGGGCAGTGACTTGAAGGCTTCCAGCGCCCGCTGACGGCTCTCGCTGATATCCACGATCTGCCGATGATAGCGGGAGCCTTCCGAATGCTCCGCGTTCGAGACCGGTGAATGCACGGTCTTCTTGTCCAGCCCAGCCAGCTCCGGTATCCACTGCCGGATGAACACGCCCTTCGCATCGAAACGCTGGGATTGGGTGATCGGATTGAAGATCCGGAAGTACGGCACCGAGTCGGTTCCGGTCGAAGCGCTCCATTGCCATCCCCCATTGTTTGCGGCCAGGTCGCCGTCGATCAGGTGGCGCATGAAGTGCCGCTCCCCCAGGCGCCAGTCGATCAGCAGATTCTTGGTCAGAAACATGGCCACTACCATCCGCAGGCGGTTGTGCATCCAGCCGGTGGCGAGCATCTGGCGCATGGCGGCATCGATCAGCGGAAAACCGGTGCGGCCTTCTTCCCAGGCCTTGAGGTCCTCGGGGGCATCGCGCCAGGGCAGGGCTTCAGTGTGCTGGCGGAAGGCCCGATGCCGTGACACCTGTGGATAACCCACCAGAATGTGCTTGTAGAACTCGCGCCACAGCAGCTCGTTGACCCACGTCTGCACGCCGCTGCTGCCCCCATCAAATTCCCCACGATTGTTTGACATCGCCGCGTGCAGGCACTGGCGCGGGGAGATGACGCCAGCGGCCAGATACGCTGAAAGCTGGCTGGTGCCAGGCTCCGCCGGAAAGTCGCGCTGTTGCAGGTAGTCATCGACATCTTCATCGACAAAGGTCTGCAGTCGTCGGTGGGCTTCACGCTCACCGGCCGGCCAGAGATCGCGCAGGCTTTGCTCCGGTGTCGCGAACCCTGGGACATGCTCCGGCACCGGGTCGCTCTCTACCGGTATGGGCGCCTGGCGATGCACCTTTGGCGCCATCGCGGGCAGGCTTCGGTGCAGGTGTTCGTGGCAGGCCCTGCGGAACTGGCCGAACACCTGGTAGTAGTGGCCGCTGCGCGTCAGGATGGTGCCGGGCGCGAACAGCAGCTGGTCCAGGTAGCTATGGGTGGTGATCCCGGCCTCGATGAGCACGTCACGGGTGCTTTCATCGCGGGCGGCTTCGTTGACGCCGTACTCATCGTTCCAGTGTACCGCCTCGACCTCAAGCTGTCGGCAGAGCTTGAGCAGCGCCTTGGGCACCTGCTGCCAAGTGTCCACACTACGGATCAGCAAGGGGATGTTGAGCTTCCCGAGCGAGTGCTGGAGCTCGCGTAGGTTACGCAGCCAGAAATCAACTTTGCACGGCGCGTCGTCGTGGGTGTGCCATTGCCCTGGACTGGCGATCCACACCGCCACGGTCGGTCCGCGTTCGCAGGCGGCGCTCAGGGCGGTATTGTCGTCGATGCGCAAGTCGCTGCGCAGCCAGATCAGTTGCATTGAGGGGTGTCTCCAGTTGAGGGGGCGTCGCGCAGTTGTTGCAGCTTGTGCAGCGTGGCCTGAGGGGTGTCCAGCAGGAAAAGGCTGGGCGATTGCAGTGCGCTCAGCCCGGCTTCATGAATGGGGAGGGCCGGGCCGCTCAGGATCTTCGGCAAATCGATCAACGGCAGGCTGCGCTGTAGCTCCGGCAAATCGATGCGCCGGCCCAGGCTCATTACCAGCGCCCGCGGCTGCAATTGCCGGACGGCTTCGCGCAACTGGCTGCCCGTTACCGGCCACTCGAGAATCTCGACCGGGCAGCCGCTGCTGCTCAGCAGCCAGGCGCAAAGCCACAGGTGCGCATCGAAGGCCTGCTCGCTGGTGCTGGCAATCAGCACTGGTGGGCCCTCGAGCGAGTGATTGTCGTGATAGACCCGCGCCCCCAGCTTGCTGCGCAGCCAGGAGTGGAAAAACACCTGCTCCAGCTGTGCGTTGAACGGGCTCTGCCAGCGGCGGGCCAGGCTGTCGAGCACCGGCAAGAGCAGGCGCTCGCAAAGGGTCACGGCGGGGTAGAGCGCCATGGCTTGGTTGAGCTGCTGGTCAAGCGGGCGCTGGGCAAGATTGCCGATGGCTTCGATCAATTGCCCGCAGCGCACGGGCCAGTCGCCGTTGGGGGAGGGCACCGGTGCCTGCTGCTCGCTGTCGAGCAGCGCGCGGACCTGGCCCACCGAGGCGCCGCGCTCGAGCCAGCGCAAGATGGCTTGCACCCGCTGCACCTGGTCCGCCGGGTAGAGCCGGTGTCCCTTGCCGGTACGTCCCGGCGTGAGCAGGCCATAGCGGCGTTCCCACGCGCGCAGTGTTACCGGGTTGACGCCCGTCAGGCGGGCGACTTCACGAATGGGCAGCAGCGCTTCAGATGGCATTGCGCAGCCCCATGCTCGCGGGGTGCGGGTTCAAGTAAGCCTGCTGCAGCAAGTAGGGGTCCGGATGATTGTGCAAATGATGCTTGAGCAGGGTCAGGGGCACCACCAGCGGCACGATGCCTTTCTGATATTCGCCGATCAGTCGCTGCAGTTCCGACCTGTCGTCCGTGCTCAGGTCTTCGCGGAGGTAACCGACCAGGTGCTGCAGCACGTTGCAGTGGGTGCCTCGGCTGGCGCAGCGGCGCAGCGCATGCATCAGCCGGCCGAAGTAACGTGTGCCGACCGCCTGGGGATCGTCCTCGCGGCTCATGGTGCCCAGCAGTCGGCCAAGCTCACGGTAGGCCTGGGGGTTATGGGCCATCAGCAGGTACTTGTAGCGCGAGTGGTAGCGGATCAGCGCACCACGGCTGATGCCCTGCGCCAGCAACTGCTGCCAGTCGGCGTAGGCATAGACGCGGCTGATGAAGTTTTCGCGCAGCACCGGATCGTGCAGGCGTCCCTCTTCTTCGACCGGCAGGTCCGGGCGGCGGGCGCAGAACGCTTCGGCGTAGGCGCCGCGTCCAGTCTTCACCGCGGGGTGGCCGTCGTCCTGGTAGACCTTGACGCGTTCAAGGCCGCATGACGGTGACTTCTGCATGAACACATAGCCGCAGATATCGGTAAGCGCGTCCGCCATCTGCTCGCCGTAGGCACGTAATGGGCCGGCCAGATCAAGGGATGGGTTACGGCTGCCAGTGACCGCCGGATTGTCAGGATCTCCAACCAGGCGAATGGCTTCTCGTGGGATGCCCAGGCCGATGGCCACTTCCGGACACAGCGCTACCCAGTCGAAATGCTCGTCGAATATTTCGCGGCACAAGGCCGAGGATTTATGACCGCCATTGAAGCGTACATTGTCGCCGGTCAGGCAAGCGCTGATACCGATGCGGGGTTTGGCGAGTGGCGTGGGGCTGTTCATCACCGTCTCCAGGAATACTTGTACAGACGACTTTTCCTGTACAAGTAAATTCCATCACAGTGTCGAGCGTATGGAAACAATAATTTGCGGGCTGGCAGCTATTCGTAGTGTTCCAGCAGCCTGCGAGCCGCCTCCTGGCCGCTCAGCCACGCACCTTCCACCCTGCCAGACAGGCACCAGTCGCCACACACATACAGGCCTTGATCGGCATCGGCCAGTGCGCCCCATTCGTGGGTTGCAGCCGGGCGGGCATAGAGCCAGCGATGGGCAAGGGCGAAAGTGGGTTCAGGGACTATGCAGCCGACCAGTTCGGCGAACTCGCCCCAGAGGTGCTCGATCACGGCTTCCCGGGTGAGGTCGATGTGCTGCTTGCTCCAGTTCGACGAGGCGTGCAGGACCCAGGTGTCGAGTTGTTCGTCGCGCCCCGGCTTGCTGCGGTTGCGGGCCAGCCAGTCGAGCGGGTTGTCTTGCACGAAGCAACCCTGCATGGGGGTGTCCAGGGGAGTCTGGAACCCCAGGGCGATGGCCCAGGTAGGTTCCATCTGCACGCCTGCGGCCACGGCGGCCAGCTTGGGCGTGGCGGCCAGCAACGGCGTGGCCTGTGGCGCCGGTACCGCGATAACGACGCTGCTGAACGGGCCATGGCTGCAGCCATCGGTATCCTGCAGGTGCCAGTACTGCTTGCCTCGGAAGACCTCGGCGATACGGCAGCCGAAGTTGACCGTGACGTCCTTGAGCATGCCGCGGGTGATCGCGCTCATGCGCGGCACACCTACCCAGCGCACCTGCTCGTCGGGGGAGGGCGTGAGTTCGCCATTGCGGTAGTTGTAGAGCTGCGGCTTCCATTGCTCGGCCCAGCCAGAACTCACCCAATGCTGCACCTGGTCGGTGAAGCGGCGGTCGCGAGCGGTGAAATACTGGGCGCCGAGATCGAGCGCACCGGCATCGCTGCGCTTGCTGGCCATGCGGCCACCGCTGCCGTGGCCCTTGTCGAACAGGTGGACGGTCTGCCCGGCCTTTTGCAGGGCCTGGGCAGCGGACAGGCCGGCGATGCCGGCCCCGATGATCGCGATAGGTACTGTCATGTTGGCCTCTTCGAACCTTGCTGAGGGCAGGCTACGCTGGTTGGCAAACCTGTACAATGCCCAAAACTTGTATAAGGTTATTCCGCTCGATAGGACAGGTTGGCCTATGTTTATCCGAGAGCGTCGGGTCAATAAAGTGCCTTGTTCTTTAAAATAGACCAAGGGCAGGCCTCAAGAGGACACAGCCATGCATATATTGCTGACCGGTGGTACGGGTTTGATCGGCCAACACCTCTGCCAGTTCTGGCGCGACAAAGGTCATCGCCTGACGGTCTGGAGCCGTACCCCCAGCGAAGTGCCAAAACGTTGCGGGACCGGCGTGCGCGGCATCGCCAGCCTGGATGAGCTGGCAGCCGATGACCCGGTCGATGCGGTGATCAATCTGGCCGGCGCGCCGATTGCCGATCGCCCCTGGACGGCGGCGCGGCGTACGCTGCTGTGGTCCAGCCGCATCACGCTCACCGAGCAGCTTCTGGCCTGGCTGCGCAGCCGTGAGCAGAAACCCGAGGTGCTGGTGTCGGGCTCGGCCGTGGGGTGGTACGGCAATGGTGGCGAACGTGAGCTCAACGAGGCCTCTCCCCCGGTGAAGGAGGACTTCGCCAGCCAGCTGTGCATTGCCTGGGAAGAGACCGCCCAGCGGGCCGAAGGGCTGGGGATTCGCGTGGTGCGCGTGCGCACGGGCCTGGTGCTGGCCAGTGATGGCGGCTTTTTGTCGCGCCTGCGCCTGCCTTTCAAGCTGGGCCTTGGCGGGCCTATTGGCGATGGACGCCAGTGGATGCCGTGGGTACACATCGACGACCAGATCGCCCTGATAGATTTTCTGGTGCAGCACAAGGATACCAGCGGTCCTTATAATGCCTGCGCGCCTGAGCCGGTGCGCAACCGCGAGTTTGCCAAGCGCCTGGGCAAGGTCTTGCACCGTCCGGCGGTGCTGCCATTGCCAGCACCATTGCTGCGGGCCGGCCTGGGCGAGCTTTCCGTCCTGCTGCTGGGTGGCCAACGGGCAAGACCGGTGCGCCTGCAGGCGGCCGGCTTCACTTTCCGTTTCAACGATCTGCAATCGGCGCTGGACAACCTTTCCAGCCGCCTCTGAAATAGGACGCTGCATGACCGATCACGCTCTGCTGCTGGTCAACCTGGGTTCGCCGGCTTCAACCTCGGTGGCCGATGTGCGCCGCTACCTCAACCAGTTCCTCATGGACCCTTATGTGATCGACCTGCCGTGGCCGGTGCGGCGGCTGCTGGTGTCGCTGATCCTGGTCAAGCGCCCGGAGCAGTCGGCCCATGCCTATGCCTCGATTTGGTGGGACGAAGGCTCGCCGTTGGTGGTGCTTACCCGACGCCTGAGGGCCGCCATGGTCGAGCATTGGCCACACGGACCGGTTGAAATCGCCATGCGCTATGGCCAGCCCGCGATACCCGAGGTGCTCGAGCGCCTGGCCGCCCAGGGCGTGCGCAAGGTGACCCTGGCGCCCCTTTATCCCCAGTTCGCCGACAGCACTGTGACCACAGTGATCGAGCAGGCCCGGCAGACGCTCGAACAACGCCGGCTGCCGTTGCAGATGACAGTGTTGAAGCCGTTCTATGACAGGCCCGAATATATCGAGGCGCTGGTGGCCAGTGCCAGGTCCCACCTTCAGCAGGACTACGACCACCTGTTGCTGAGCTTTCACGGCCTGCCCGAGCGCCACCTCAAGAAGCTCGACCCTACCGGCAAGCACCGGTTCCAGGATCCGGACTGCTGCAAGGACGCCAGCCCCGAGATGCGCGCCGTGTGCTATCGCGGCCAGTGCCTGGCCACCGCCAAGGCGTTCGCCCGCGAGATGGGAATACCTGACGGCAAATGGTCGGTGTCGTTCCAGTCCCGGTTGGGCCGGGCGAAGTGGATCGAACCCTACACCGAGACGCGGCTCGACGAACTGGGCAAGGCGGGTGTGAAAAAGCTGCTGGTGATGTGCCCGGCGTTCGTCGCCGATTGCATCGAGACGCTCGAGGAGATTGGTGATCGGGGGCGCGAGCAGTTTATCGAGGCGGGGGGAGAGGAGCTGGTGCTGGTGCCGTGCCTGAATGATCACCCGCAGTGGGTGAAGGCGTTGGCGGGGATGTGTGAGAGGGCGTGAGGTTCAGGTGGCCAGTGCCGGCCTCATCGCGGGCTTGCCCGCGATGAGGCCTTCAACTGGATGAACCCGAATCAGGGCAACTGATCATCCAGGGTCTTTTTCTTCCAGCTGTCATTGCCTGGCAACAGCAGATTCAAGGCGATCGCCACCACTGCGCACAGGGCAATACCCTTCAGGCCCCAGTCGTCCGGACCATCGCCACTGCCGACCAGCACACCGCCGATACCGAACACCAGGGTCACCGAGACGATCACCAGGTTGCGCGCTTCGGACAGGTCGATCTTGTGACGGATCATGGTATTCATGCCCACCGCCGCGATCGAGCCGAACAGCAGGCAGAGAATACCGCCCATCACCGGGACCGGGATGCTCTGCAATAACGCGCCGAACTTGCCGATGAACGCCAGCACGATGGCGAACACCGCCGCCCAGGTCATGATCTTGGGGTTGTAGTTCTTGGTCAGCATCACCGCGCCGGTCACCTCGGCGTAGGTGGTGTTGGGCGGACCGCCCAGCAGACCAGCCGCCGTGGTGGCCAGGCCGTCGCCGAGCAGGGTACGGTGCAGGCCGGGCGTTCTCAGGTAGTCGCGCCCGGTCACGCTGCCTACCGCGATCACCCCGCCGATATGCTCGATGGCCGGTGCCAGGGCAACGGGCACGATGAACAGGATCGCCTGCCAGTTGAAAGCGGGCGCGGTGAAGTTCGGCAGCTCAAGCCAGGGTGCAGCGGCAATCTTGGCAGTGTCGACAACGCCAAACGCGAACGACAGGGCAAAACCCACCAGCACGCCGGCAATGATCGGCACCAGGCGGAAAATACCCTTGCCAAAGACCGCGACGATCAGCGTGGTCAGCAGCGCCGGCATGGAAATCAGCATGGCCGTGCCGTACGGCACCAGCACACTGCCATCGCCGCCCTTGCCCATGGCCATGTTGGCGGCGATAGGCGCCATTGCCAGGCCAATGGAAATGATCACCGGACCGATCACCACGGGCGGCAGCGTGCGGTCGATGAAGCCCGTTCCCTTGATCTTCACGGCAAGGCCCATGAAGGTGTAGACAAAGCCGGCCGCCATGATCCCGCCCATGGTCTCGGCAAGGCCGAACTGGCCCTTGGCGAGAATGATCGGCGTAATGAAAGCGAAGCTCGATGCCAGGAATACCGGCACCTGACGACCGGTCACCAGTTGGAACAGCAAGGTCCCGAAGCCCGCGGTGAACAGCGCGACGTTAGGGTCCAGGCCGGTGATCAGCGGCATCAGCACCAAGGCGCCAAATGCCACGAAGAGCATCTGCGCGCCCGAGACGACCTGGCGCCAGAGCGGGTCGTTGAAGCCGTCCTGCATGGTCAGGCGTCCTTCTGCTTGGTACCGAAGATCTTGTCACCGGCATCGCCAAGGCCTGGGATGATGTAGCCGTCCTCGTTGAGGCGCTCGTCGATCGAAGCAGTGTAGATCTTCACATCGGGGTGCGACTTCTCGACCGAGGCGATGCCTTCGGGGGCGGCGACCAGGACCATCGCGCGGATGTCGCGGCAACCGGCCTTCTTCAGCAGGTCGATGGTGGCGACCATCGAGGCACCGGTGGCCAGCATCGGGTCGATGATCAGGGCCAGGCGCTGGTTGATCTCGGGTGCAAGTTTTTCCAGGTAGGTGTGCGCCTCGAGGGTTTCCTCGTTGCGCGCGACGCCCACGGCGCTGACCTTGGCGCCCGGGATCAGGCTGAGCACGCCATCGAGCATGCCGATGCCGGCACGCAGGATCGGCACGACAGTGATCTTCTTGCCAGCGATCTTCTCGACTTGTACCGTGCCGCACCAACCTTCGATTTCGTAGGTTTCCAGGGGAAGATCCTGGGTGGCTTCGTAGGTCAGGAGGGCGCCGACTTCCTGGGCGAGTTCGCGGAAGTTCTTGGTGCTGATATCGGCACGGCGCATGAGGCCGAGCTTGTGACGGATCAGCGGATGGCGGATCTCACGGGTAGGCATAGGGGGAAGGCTCCGGAATGCGGGCAAAAAAACCGCGCTAGATTAATCTATTCAGCCACGGGTGTCCTGTAGTCCTTTTGCACGGTAGTCCAAAACACTTGATCTGACGCGAGCGGGTGCGTACCTTTGCCCGCTTTTCTCAATAGCCGTCCACCCGGAGAGCGCCATGTCCGCTGATCTCGAGCACATCCGTCAAGTCATGCGCGAGGCTGACTGCCTGTACAACGAAGCGCAGGTCGAAGCTGCCATCGCCCAGGTGGGCGAGCAGATCACCCAGCAACTGGCCGACACCAATCCGGTCGTGTTCTGCGTGATGAACGGTGGCCTGATCTTCGCCGGCAAGCTGCTGACCCACCTGCAGTTCCCGCTGGAAGCGTCGTACCTGCACGCCACCCGCTACCGCAATCAGACCAGCGGAGGCGAGCTGTTCTGGAAAGCCAAGCCGGAAGTGTCGTTCATCGACCGCGATGTACTGATCGTCGATGACATTCTCGACGAAGGCCACACCCTCAGCGCCATCATCGAGTTCTGCAAGCATGCCGGCGCGCGCAACGTGTACACCGCGGTGCTGATCGACAAGGACCATGACCGCAAGGCCAGTCCGGACCTGAAGGCCAACTTCGTCGGCCTGCCGTGCATCGACCGCTACATCTTCGGTTATGGCATGGACTACAAGGGTTACTGGCGCAACGCCAACGGCATCTTCGCCGTCAAGGGGATGTGACCATGCGCCAGCCTGCGTTCATCGATCAATCGTTGTTTGGCGGGCTGGCGGAAAAGGCCGCCGCCAATCCCCGTGGCCGCCAGCACCACAATTTCCATGAGATGGAAGATCCCTGCCATCGCATGGCGGTGGGCTTGCAGCCGACCACCTACATCCCGCCCCATCGCCACCTGAGCGATGACAAGGCGGAGTGCCTGATCGTGCTCAAGGGCCGGCTGGGCCTGCTGATCTTCGACGAGCAAGGCCAGGTGACCGACAAGCGTGTGCTTCAGGCGGGTGGCGACTGCCTGGGCGTGGACCTTGCGCCCGGCACCTATCACGGCCTGGTGGTGCTGGAGGCGGACAGCATCCTGTTCGAGTGCAAGTCTGGCCCGTATCGCCCAGTGGGCGAGGGTGAACATGCGCATTGGGCGCCGCGTGAAGGTGAGGAAGGGGTCGCCGACTATCAGGCCTGGATGCTCGCGCAGTTCGAATGATCCCCATGCTAGAGTGCTCCTCCGATGCCAAGGAGCCCTACATGCGTGCCTTCCTTCCTTTGCTGCTGGCGCTGAGCCTGCCTGTCACCGCGGCGCCACTGCACAGTCAGTTCCTCCCGCCGGACGATCTCTCGGTGCGCCAGGAAGCCCCCACCGCACAGCAATTGCTCCAGGTCACCGACTACTCGGTGGTGGTGGGCGCACAGCGCCAGTCCGACCAGCAACCCATTCCGATCACCTCCTCGCTGCTGCTGCGGCTCAAAGGCAAGCCGCTGAGCAAAGGTGCGACAATCGCCCAGGTCCTGGTCAGTTTCGATGGCGAGGGCGGCAAGAGCCTGAAGAAGCCTGTCTTCGATGAAAAGTCCCGCACCCTGACGCTCAACTATCCCCTCGCCAGCTACCGGGTGGTCATGGACCTGCTGCGCAACGAGACCCTGTATGTGCAATTCCTGGCCTATGCCAACGGCCATGTCTGGGCCGACCTGCACACCGGCACCGTACGTTCGCGTTGAGGCCTGGCGCTGGCGGGGGGTAAACTGCCGTCCTTCGAAATATCCCCTGATGGTCCAGTTGGAGCCGGCAATGCGTAAAGACAAGAAACAGGTAATTGGTGACGAGATCAGCGACGACTACATCAAGTCGTACCTTCAGTTCGAGCCAGCCGATGGCGTGACTTCGCCGGCTCACCACAAGCTGGTCAAGGCCTACCGTGGCCTGCGCGTCGATGACTTCGAGCGCTTTATCGGTTTCTTCGTCGAAGCGGGGCTGGACCTGGACGGCAAGGACGAGCACGGCAAGACCTTCGCAGAGGTCATTGCCGACCAGCGCAATGCGCCTGAGTACCTCGAGATCATCCAGAACGCCCGCGGCTGAAACCCTGGACGCAGAAAAAAACGCCCCTCGGGGCGTTTTTTGTGGGAGTCACGCGGTTCAGGCGTAGTGCTGGGCCGGGCTGGCTTCCACCAGTTGCAGTGCTTCGTCGTTCTGGATGCTGATCTTGTGGTACAGGGCAGCGTCGGTCGCCAAGGTCTTCTCGCGGGCCGGGAAGATTTCCTTGAGCTTGGCCGCCCAGGCACCCTTGGTCTGCTCGGGGAAGCAACGCTCGATCAGTTCCAGCATGATCGAAACAGTCACCGAGGCGCCTGGCGAGGCACCCAGCAGGGCGGCGAGGGTGCCGTCCTTGGCTGCGACCAGTTCGGTACCGAACTGCAAGACACCGCCTTTCTTCGGATCTTTCTTGATGATCTGCACGCGCTGGCCCGCGACTTCCAGGCGCCAGTCCTCGGCCTTCGCCTCGGGGTAGAAGCGGCGCAGCGATTCCAGGCGCTGTTCCATCGACTGCATCACTTCGCTGACCAGGTATTTGGTCAGGTCCATGTTGTCGCGGGCCACGGCGAGCATCGGGCCGATATTGCCCATGCGAACCGACAACGGCAGGTCGAGCAGCGAACCGTGCTTGAGGAACTTGGTGGTGAAGCCGGCATACGGCCCGAACAGCAGCGACGTCTTGCCATCCACTACGCGGGTGTCCAGGTGCGGGACCGACATCGGCGGCGCACCGACCGCAGCCTGGCTGTAGACCTTGGCCTGGTGCTGGCGGACGATCTCGGGGTTGTCGCAACGCAGCCACTGGCCACTCACCGGGAAGCCGCCGAAGCCTTTGCTTTCATCGATGCCGGACAGTTGCAGCAGTGGCAGCGCGGCACCGCCAGCGCCCAGGAACACGAAGCGGGCATCGACCTCACGGCTGCTGCCGCTGTTGACGTCCTTGATGGTCACGCTCCAGCCGTTGGCCGTGCGGCGCAGGCCGGTCACCTTCTTGCTGTATTTGACCTGAGCGTTGCTGCTGGTGCCCAGGTGCTTGAGCAGCTTGTTGGTGAGCGCGCCGAAGTTGACGTCGGTGCCCTTCGCCACGCGGGTGGCGGCGATGTGCTGGTCGGCCGGGCGGCCGGGCATCATCAGCGGCATCCATTCGTTCATCACTGCCTTGTCTTCGGTGTACTCCATCTCGGCGAAGGCGTGGTGCTGCTTGAGCAGCTCGAAGCGCTTGCGCAGGAAGTCGACACCCTTGTCACCCTCGACATAGCTCAGGTGCGGGACAGGATTGATGAAGGCGCGTGGCGAGCCCAGGCCGCCTTTCCTGCTCAGGTAGGCCCAGAACTGGCGGGACACCTCGAACTGGGTATTGATGTGGACCGCTTTCTTGATATCGATGCTGCCGTCGGCAGCCTGGGGCGTGTAGTTCAGCTCGCACAGGCCAGCGTGGCCAGTACCGGCGTTGTTCCACGGGTTGGAGCTCTCCGCGGCACCCGAGTCCATCGCCTCCACGACTTCCAGCTTGAGCGTGGGGTCGAGTTCCTTGAGCAGTACGGCCAGGGTGGCACTCATGATGCCCGCGCCTACCAGTACCACATCAACCGATTCGTTCTGCGCCATTTACCGCGTCTCCAAAATCTACAGCACCAAATTGACAGCATAGGACCCCTGGGCTACCCCAGGATCGCCATGTCCGATTCTTCGCAGTTCTTGCAGCTTCGCGGACACCGCCAACCGGTCTTTGCGTCGCTCTATTGAACGCATTGTAACGCGGGTGCGGCAATTCGACTTATGGTCAAGGTGTCCGATTTGCGTTATGGACCGGATCAGTCACCCATTATGGATGGGCACGGTTGCCGGCTGCTCGGGGCTGTTCGGGACGTATCTGTCGCTTTTGCACATGCCAGACTGTTCATTTGCTCGCCACACTCTTGTGAAGTTGTGAAAACCCGTTTTTTCACGCTCTTTTGGAGTCGTGACCTCAAAAGGACTGCGCGATGGCAACCCGCAGGTTCATGCAGGCAGACGGCCGAGAATGCAGGCACATCAGCGGATGCAAGACCTGAAGTGGAAGGCTCTCTGTGGGCGAAGCGGGAGGGTGCCGGAAATGGTTTCGGCGATTGCGGGGCCCGATCAGGAGACGTCCTTATAATCGGGGAGAAATTATAACGGGGTCGCGGGCGGAAAAGGTCGTTTTCAGGAAGATTTATTACGGTTTTTGTCAGGTAAGCAGGCTGCGTTGTTGCCAGCGGCTGCTTGCACGCGCGCAAACCCGCGCGCTTGCGGGCAGCGGGCGGCCCAGCCAGCCGAGGTGGATTTCCTCTACCTGCACCCAGCCGCTGGCGCAGGGCGGTTGGCTGCATTGTTTGAAGGCCACGCAGGTGCCTTCGCTGTCGAGCCGGGCATAGCATGCGTTGCGAGGGCGTCGGAAGAGGAGTGTCCAGAGCGAGGCCATGGGAAGGGTCCTGAGTGGAGTGGGCTGGCGCAATCTTAAGGCCTGGGCCATGAAACCATTGTGACAGCGGGCTGGCCCGATAGCTGGCCTGATGCCGGCTGGGTATACTGGCGCCTTTGCGGCTTATTCCTGGAGAAATGCGCATGTTGCAACGTCTGTTGTTCGGTTTGATCGCGGTGGCCAGCCTGAGCCTGGTCGGTTGTGCCCACAGTCCGCAACAACTCACCCCCCAACCCAAGCTCAACGCGCAATTGGCTGCGGTAGGCCGGGGCCAGCCCGTGGTGGTGAAAGTGGTCGATGGCCGCGCGTCCCAGGCGCTCGGCACCCGTGGTGGCCTGTACCCGGAGACCAGCACCATCAGCGTGTCCGGCAACGATGTCGTGCCCAAGCTGCAGGCTCAGGCCGAAGCGGCCGTGCGCCTGCTCGGCTTCACCCCGACGGCCAATGCCTACAACGCACCGCAGCTGACAGTGACCCTGGCCGAACTGAAATACCAGTCGCCCAAGGAAGGCATGTACGTTACCGAAGCCACCATTGGCGCGACCTTCCGTGCCGATGTGTCCAACGCCAACCGACGCTACAGCGGCCGTTATGGCGCATCGCTGGACCAGCGCTTCGGCATGGCGCCGAACCAGGAAACCAACACCAAGCTGGTCAGCGACGTGCTCAGCGACGCCCTGACCCGCCTGTTCAAGGATCCGACCATCGGCCAGGTGCTTGCCGAGTAAGCGCGCACTTCGCTCACTTGTAGAAAAGCCCGGTACCTGCTGCAGGTACCGGGCTTTTTAATGAGCTTTCATTCTGTCGCAAAGCCCAGGCGAAGCTTCGATGGCGCTGGTGCTGTCCTGGTTCAGTGCCTGGGTCTGAGCCTGCTGCCCGCGGTCAGCCAGCTTTCACCTGGTACTGGTTTCTGACCGGTGTCGCGTATTGCTGGATCAGGTATGGCCGCTGCTCGGCCGGGCAGGCGTCCAGGCGGCGTTGCCATTCAGCCTGGGCGGTAGCGAGCTCCGCTGCGGGAAACAGTGATTTCGCGGTGGGTACCTGCAGCGCGGAGTCGGCCTGGTCCCACATGGCATAGGCCAGGTAATGGACCGGAAACAGCCGGTAACCTCCCAGGATCTGCCGGTCGATCTCCCCCGCCAGCTGCTTGGTGTCCTCGAAGTACTCGGTCACCGGCGGGGCGAAGTTGATGTGGACCCGGCCTTTGTACCCTGTAATGCCCTGGGCGATGCTTACGTCATCCTCGCCTGGCGCCTTCTTGTAGGTGCCAGTGGTGGCGCGGATGAACAGTTCGCGAGCCTTGGCCTGATCGCAGGGGTCGTATTCGTAGCTGATCGACACGGGGATCAGGTTCAGGCTCTGGATCACCGCTCCAAACGGCTCGGTCTTGCGGCTCATGTGGAACATCTTGAGGATCGCCGAATCGGTACGGTCGTCACCGTCCTTGGCCCGGCCCTCGGCCTGGGCGATCCAGATGGACGCGCCATCATTGCGGATGGAGTGATTGATGTAGGCCGACAGCAGCTGGTAGGCGGCGAGCTTTTCGCGGCGGCCGCTGATCGAGCGGTGCACGATGAAGCTTTTGTTCAGGCGCATCATGTCGCTGACAAAGGGCTTTTGCAGCAGGTTGTCGCCGATGGCGATGCGCGGGGTCGGCAAGCCGGCGTGGTACACCGCATAGTTGACGAAAGCCGGGTCCATCACGATGTCGCGGTGATTGGCCAGGAACAGGTAGGCAGTGCCGGACTTGAGCTGCTCGACGCCGGTGTAGGTGACACCGTCGGTGGCGCGTTCGATGGTCTGGTCGACATAGTGCTCGACCTTGTCCTGCAGGGTCGAGACGCAGCTGACGCCCGCGAACTCCTTGCGCAGGCGCTTGGCGATCAGCGGCTTGAGCAGCCAGCCGAATGCCCCGGCGGCGCGCGGGAAGCGGAAGTGGGTGAGGATATCGAGGAATGCCGGGTCGCTGAGCAGGCGTGCCAGAACAGCAGGGACCTCAGCGTCGTCGTATGGTCGGATGGCATCGAATTCGCCCATCATGCTCTCTTGTTGGAAACGGCTAGGGTAATAGGTAGGGCCGGGGTTCGGAAAACGGCTCGAACACGCACAGGGCCTGTAAACAGACCGGCGATTATACGCACAAGTCACCGCGGAGGCCGCGATGCTGGAAACTGCTCTCTACGACTGTCCTTACTGTGGCGAACGAGTCGAGACCACCGTCGACCTGTCGGCAGGCGACCAGACCTATACCGAGGACTGCCAGGTCTGCTGCCGGCCGATCGTGTTCGTCCTGCAGGTGCATGGGGATGAATGGATGCTCGATACACGCCGCGAGGATGAGTGATGCGGCGAATCTACGAGCCGCAGAGCCTGCTCGAAGCCGAGCTGCTGATCGGCATGCTCGCCAGCGAAGGGGTCAGGGTGCACCTTCTCGGGCGGGACCTGATGGGTGCTGTCGGCGAGCTGCCGCCCCAGGGACTGCTGGGCCTGGCGGTGGCCGACGAGCAGGCCGATCGCGCACGCCAGCTCATCGCCGCGTACAATGATGCCCAGCCTCTTCCCGGCGACGAACCGGAGATCATTCCCGGAACCCTGATCTGTTAGGGTTCAAGACCCTAGGTTTTACCGCCCATGTGTGGACGCTACGCCCTGTTTCGCTGGACCCCAGCCTTTGCTGCCCTGCCGGGTTTTCCCTCCGGCCAGCAGGCGCAATGGAACATCTCGCCCGGTAACTCGGTGCTGATCCAACGTCAGGTCGACGGCCAGCCACAACTGGCGCGGGCCCGCTGGGGCCTGACCCCGGCCTGGCTCACCGACCTGTCACGCACGCCTGCCCATGCCCGTGCCGAAACCTTGGTGGAACAGCCGATGTTTCGTGAAGCGTTTCGCCAACGGCGCTGCCTGATGCCGGCCAACGGCTTCTACGAATGGCGCGGCACGGCCCGCAAGCGGCCTTACTGGCTGACGCCGGGGGAGGGCTCATCACTCTATTTTGCCGCGATCTGGGAGGCCTACCCGGTGCAGGACCAGGTCTGGCTGAGCTGTGCGGTGGTCACCCAGGCGGCGATGAACCAGCGCCGGCCGCTGATTCTCGATGCCGAGGGGCAGGCAGCCTGGCTCGATACAGACACTCCATTGCCGCGCCTGAACGAACTGCTTGCCAGCAATCAGCACAGCCTGCGCGAGCGAGTACTGGCCAACTTCGTCAATGATCCGAAGCTCGATGCGCCTGAGTGCCTGACGCCAGGATAAGCCTGCCCGCATGTAGAAAACTGCCTGCTGGCTATGGCGGGGTGCACGCGACTCGGCCTAGGATAGCCGGCATGTGCAAACGGAGTGTCTTCATGCGTAGATCATTAGTTGTCAGCGTCCTGGGCGCCAGCATCCTCCTGGCAGGTTGCCAGGCGGTGAACACCACCAGCGGCGGCGCGGTTGGCGTCGAGCGCAAGCAGTACATGTTCAGCATGCTCTCGACCGATGAGGTCAACCAGATGTATGCCCAGTCATACCAGCAGACCCTCGGCGAGGCCACGTCCCAGGGCGTGCTGGACAAGACCAGCGCCAATGCCAAGCGGGTCAAGGCCATCGCCGACCGCCTGATTGCCCAGGCGCCTCAGTTCCGGCCCGATTCGGCGCAGTGGCAATGGGAGGTCAACCTGATCCAGAGCGATGAGCTCAACGCCAACTGCGGTCCTGGTGGCAAGATCATTTTCTATAGCGGCCTGATCGACAAGCTCAAGCTGACCGATGACGAGATCGCCGCTGTCATGGGCCATGAGATTGCCCACGCGTTGCGCGAGCATGGCCGCGAAGCGATGTCCAAGGCTTACGGCGTACAGGTCGCACGACAGGGCGCCGGTGCGCTGCTCGGCCTGGGACAGGACAGCCTGGCTGTCGCCGACACCGTGGTCCAGTACGCCATGACCCTGCCCAACAGCCGCTCCAACGAGAACGAGGCCGACCTCATCGGCCTTGAACTGTCGGCCCGCGCAGGCTTCGACCCGAACGCCGCGATCACCCTGTGGAACAAGATGACCCAGGCGTCGGGTGGCTCGCAGCCGGAATTCATGAGCACTCACCCGGCGTCGAGCAGCCGCATCGCATCGCTCGAGGCGGCGATTCCGAAGGTCATGCCGCTGTACCAGGCCGCGAAAAAGTAGAGGGTCGAAAGGTTGGGGCCGCGATGTGGCCCCTGTCACGTCCGGCAAGGTCAGCCAACCCAGCCGCTGGCCTTCATCGCCGTGTACACCGCCACCGCCGCCAGTACGAAGAAGGCGGCCGAGGCCAGGCGCCTGATCAGCGTCAATGGCAGTTTGTCCGCGGCGAAGTTGCCTGCCAGCACCACCGGCACGTTGGCGATCAGCATGCCCAGGGTCGTCCCGATGATCACCATGATCAGGTGCGGGTACTGCGCGGCGAGCATCACCGTGGCCACCTGCGTCTTGTCGCCGATCTCGGCGAGGAAGAACGCGATCAGCGTCGTGACGAACGGGCCGAAGCGGCGGGCGGCACCCCCTTCGTCGTCATCCATCTTGTCCGGAATCAACGTCCACAGCGCAGTGGCGGCAAAGCTGGCGGCGAGGATCCAGTGCAGGACAGTCGCGCTGAAGAACCCCCCCACCCACGCGCCCACCGCACCTGCCGCGGCATGGTTGGCCAGGGTCGCGGCGACGATGCCAGCGATGATCGGCCAGGGCTTGCGAAAGCGGGCGGCGAGAATGAGCGCGAGCAGTTGCGTCTTGTCGCCGATTTCGGCGAGCGCGACTACTGCAGTGGGGATGAGCAGTGATTCCAGCATCAGGTTTTCCTACGGGGGCGGGTCGACACGGCTATGACACGTACGACCTCCCCGCCCCGGGTAAGGTGTTCGTGTCATAGGTCTTGTCAAACCCTGGGTCCGTCTGCGCGGACCAGGGGTCGCACGCGCCATGGTCTGTGGACCAAGTATGTTGACGCGTGCCGGGCGAGCTGGGTGCTCGCGGGAGACTACTCCCCTAGGACGGAGCGGATTCTGCCTAGGACGGGCGGTTTCGGCAAGTGCAGATTTTAAGCGCGTGTTGCCTGGTAGATCTTGAACCCCTGCGCTTCGACCCGTGTTTCGCAATTCCCGAGGGCCGCCTCGATCAACGGCTTGTACCGCAGGAAACTATTCGCCACCAGTCGCATTTCCCCACCTTTTCGCAGATGATCGCGCGATTTACTCAGCAAGGACTCCGACGTCGCATAGTGCGTGTGCACCCCGGTATGGAACGGCGGATTACTCAGGATCAGCACCAGATCCATGGGCGCCGCGTCGATTCCGTCCCCGCTGATGACCTCACCTTCCAGCCCGTTGGCCTCAAGCGTCAACCGGCTACTGGCAACCGCAAACGCATCCACATCCAGCAAGGTCACACGGCTTTCAGGGTATCGCCGCTTGACCGTCGCACCGAGAACCCCGGCACCGCAGCCAAAGTCCAGCACATCACCCACAGGCAAGTTGTCCAGATGCTCCAGCAACAGCGCGGTCCCTTTGTCCAGGCGGCCATGACTGAACACCCCGGGCAAGGTCACTACCTGCAGCGGCCCATCGGCCAATGGCAATTCGAAGCGTTCGGCCAGGCTCTCCAGCGGGCGGGCATCCGGGACATTCTCGACTGTAACCTGCCAGAGCTGGCAGTGGCGCGCGCTGTCGAGCTTGCGCGGCTTGCCGTAGGCCTGCAGCAGCTTGGCGCCGCCTTCGATGCCGCCACGCTTTTCGCCGACCAGGTACAGCTCGCGGCCGGCCAGCCGAGCGGCAAGCGCGTCGAGCAGGTAGGCCGCCAGGTCACGCGACTTGGGCATGAACAGCACCGCTGCGTCGAAGGCCACCTCTGGCACGGCCACGCCATAGTGACTGCGCCCGGCAAAGCGGCTGTCGAGCATCGCCTGGTCCCCGGCATGCCAGCTCCAGCCACTTGCCTGCGGCAGCTGTCCAAACAGATCGTCCGAGGGCAGGCCGGTCAGCAGCACCGGCCCTTGGAAAAGTTCGGCCTGACGGAGCAATACTTCACTGCGCGGGTCCATGGACGCCTCCTGAAAAAAGGGGCGCAGTCTAACAGAGCGGGGGTGCGCTTAGCTGACCACCCGCCGCGCCTGCCCAGCGAAGAAGCCGTGCGCATTGTCGGCAAGCTGGCCGACGATGCGCTGGCGCGCCTCGACCGCGCCCCAGGCGCTGTGCGGGGTCACGATCAGGCGGGGAATGTCGGCCGCCAGCAAGGGATTGCCGTTGACCGGCGGTTCGACGCTCAGTACATCGGTCGCCGCCCCGCCCAGGTGCCCGGCACGCAGCGCATCGGCCAACGCCTGCTCGTCGATCAGGCCGCCACGAGCCGTATTGACCACCAGGGCGCCGGGCTTGAGCAGGCCCAGTTCGCGGGCGCCGATCATGTGGCGGGTCTGCTCGTTGAGCGGGCAGTGCAAGGTCAGCGCGTCGACCTGTGGCAGCAGCTCGTGCAGCGGCAGGCGGCCTTCACGAGGAGGGCGGCCCGGGATCTGTCCGAGCAGCACGCGCATGCCGAACGCCTCTGCCAGCCGCGCCACTGCACCGCCCAACTCACCATGGCCTAGCAAGCCCAAGGTCTTGCCTTCGAGCTCGACAATGGGATAGTCCAGCAGGCAGAACTGGCTGGCCTTGGCCCATTGGCCGTCGACCACCGCCTGGCGGTAGTCGCAGAGCCGCGTGGCCAGCGCCAGCAGCAGTGCCAGGGTGTGCTGGGCCACTGATGGCGTGCCGTAGCCTTGGCAATTGCACACCGTAATACCCTGGGCGCGAGCGGCCGCCAGGTCGACATTGTTGGTGCCGGTAGCCGCCACCAGAATCAGCTTCAGCTGCGGGTTGGCGGCGAGGCTTGCGGCATCGAGCATGACTTTGTTGCTGACGACCGCGGTTGCGCCTTGCAGGCGCTCGGCGACCTGCTCAGGTGTGGTGGCCGGGTACAGCCGAAGGCTGTCGAACTCTTGTTCCAGGGGGCTCAGGTCGAGGTCACCCAGGTCCAGTGACTGATGATCGAGAAACACGGCGCGACGCGGGCTTGGCATGGAAACTCCGGTGGCAACGAGGCGCGTGGCCTCAGGACGGGAGCTTGGGACGTTAACGCCTTTTACCTGTGGATGCCACTGAGGCTGAGGGCACTCGGCTAGTCATCCTTGCACCGGCCAAATCATTCCTTTGGCTGATTTGACCGGCCGGTCGCCGTTTTAGAGTAACGGCCTGACTTGCCCGGCCTGTGTACTCCAGATAAGGACTCCCCATGTTGCAGACTCGTGTCATTCCTCCCGCCGAAGGGGCCTATTCGTACCCGCTGCTCATCAAACGCCTGCTGATGTCGGGCTGTCGCTACGAGAAAACCCGCGAAATCGTCTACCGCGACCTGCATCGCTTCACCTATCCGCAGCTCAACGAACGCATCGCGCGGTTGGCAAACGTGCTGACCGAGGCGGGTGTGAAGGCCGGCGATACCGTGGCAGTGATGGACTGGGACAGCCACCGGTACCTGGAGTGCATGTTCGCCATTCCGATGATTGGCGCGGTGGTGCACACAATCAACGTGCGCCTCTCGCCGGAGCAGATTCTCTACACCATGAACCACGCCGAAGACCGTTTCGTGCTGGTCAACAGCGACTTCATCGGCCTCTACCAGGCCATTGCCGGGCAATTGACCACGGTAGAGAAAACCCTGCTGCTCACCGACGGCGAGTCTCGCACCGCCGAGCTGCCCAACCTGGTCGGCGAATACGAGCAACTGCTCGACGCGGCAAGCCCACGGTACGACTTCCCGGACTTCGACGAAAATTCCGTCGCCACCACCTTCTACACCACCGGCACCACCGGCAACCCCAAGGGCGTGTACTTCACCCACCGCCAACTGGTGCTGCATACCCTCGCTGAAACCTCGGTCACCGGGAGCCTGGACAGCGTGCGCCTGATCGGCAGCAACGACGTCTACATGCCCATCACGCCGATGTTCCATGTGCACGCCTGGGGCATTCCCTATGCCGCGACCATGCTTGGCCTCAAGCAGGTCTACCCAGGCCGCTACGAGCCTGAGATGCTCTGCGAGCTGTGGCGCAAGGAAAAGGTCACGTTCTCCCACTGCGTACCAACCATCCTGCAGATGTTGCTCAACGCCAAGGGCTCGCAACAGGAGGACTTCGGCGGCTGGAAGATCATCATCGGCGGCAGCGCGCTCAACCGCGCCCTCTATGAGGCGGCCAAAGCCCGCGGCATCCAGCTGACGGCGGCCTACGGCATGTCCGAGACCTGCCCCCTGATCTCCTGCGCGCACCTCAACGAAGAACTGCTGGCTGGCAGCGAGGACGAGCGTGTCACCTACCGCATCAAGGCCGGCGTGCCGGTGCCGCTGGTCGAGGCGGCGATTGTCGACAGCGAGGGCAAGTTTCTTCCGGCGGACGGCGAAAGCCTGGGCGAGCTCGTGCTTCGCGCACCCTGGCTGACCATGGGCTATTACCAGGAGCCTGAAAAGAGCCGGGAGCTGTGGGAGGGCGGCTGGCTGCACACCGGCGATGTGGCGACCCTCGACAGCATGGGCTTCATCGACATTCGCGACCGTATCAAGGATGTGATCAAGACCGGTGGCGAATGGATCTCCTCCCTTGAGCTCGAGGACCTCATCAGCCGCCATCCGGCAATCCGCGAGGTGGCGGTGGTGGGCATCGCCGATCCGCAGTGGGGCGAGCGCCCGTTCGCCCTGCTGGTATTGCACGAGGAGCAGAGCATCGACGCCCGCGCGCTCAAGGATCACCTCAAGCCGTTCGTCGAGCTGGGGCACATCAACAAGTGGGCCATCCCGAGCCAGATTGCCATTGTTACTGAAATTCCCAAGACCAGCGTCGGCAAGCTCGACAAGAAGCGCATCCGCCTGGATATCAGCCAGTGGCAGGCCAGTAACAGCACATTCCTCTCAACTTTGTAACCTGGCATGCGGGGCGCGCGTCCCAGGTGCGACCCGCGGACCAGAGAGCCCCGCGCCTTGTCAAAGCAGGAATATGAGCCATGCTTGCTTCTGGCCATCACCCCGGTCAGTGGCTCGGGGCTGGGCCGGTAGGAGAACGCAAATCACACTTTAGAGGGATCTGGCACCTGTGTGTGCTGGCTATAGTCAGGCCAGGGGATTTTCAGGAACGGGGGAAAAGCGTCGACACTGGCGCGGCCTCCAGGTGCGAGCTCACCAGTCGAATCGGCCGTCTCTGAAAGGACTCACTGCCATAACAAAAAAGTACATGGAGTAGCGTCGATGACATCAGCAAACCTGTTCTGGCGCCGGGCCAAATTGCCCCTGGCCGTCAGCCTCGCTTCCACGCTCGCCGGTCCCGCTTTCGGCGTCAGTTTCAACATTGGGGAAATCGAAGGCCAGTTCGACTCGTCGCTCTCCGTGGGTGCCAGCTGGTCGACAGCCAAGCGCAACGAGAACCTGATCGGCGTCAACAACGGCGGCAAGGGCCTGTCGCAGACCTCCGACGACGGCCATCTCAACTTCAAGCGTGGCGAAACCTTCTCGAAGATCTTCAAGGGCATCCATGACCTGGAGCTCAAGTACGGCGACACCGGTGTGTTTGTCCGGGGCAAGTACTGGTACGACTTCGAGCTCAAGGATGAACACCGCGACTTCAAGGACATCAGCGACACGAACCGCAAGGAAGGTGCCCAGTCGTCCGGCGCCGAACTGCTCGATGCCTTCGTGTACCACAACTACTCCATCGCCGATCAGCCGGGCTCGGTGCGCTTGGGCAAGCAGGTGGTGAGCTGGGGCGAAAGTACCTTCATCGGCGGCGGTATCAACTCGATCAACCCGATCGACGTCGCCGCTTTCCGCCGGCCCGGCGCCGAGGTGAAGGAAGGCCTGATCCCGGTCAACATGTTCTACATCTCCCAGAGCCTGACCGACAACCTTTCGGCCGAGGCCTTCTACCAGATCGAATGGGACCAGACGGTCGTCGACAACTGCGGCACCTTCTTCTCGCAGCCTGACATCATCGCCGACGGCTGCACCGACAACCTGCGTGTGCTCAACAGCAGCCGCACCTTGCCTGCGGCTGCCCAGGGCTTCCTGGCCACCCAAGGTGTCGACGTCAACGCCGAAGGCGTGATGGTGCGCCGTGGCGCCGACCGTGACGCCCGCGACAGCGGCCAGTTCGGTGTCGCGTTGCGCTACATGTTCGACCCGCTGGACACCGAATTCGGTGCCTACTTCATGAACTACCACAGCCGTGCGCCGATTTTCAGCGCGACCGGCGCCGCACCTTCGGTATTCGGCAGCCTCGCTGCGTTACCGCCGGCACTGCGTGCTCTGGCGCCACTGCTGGTAGCGGGCAATTCCGAATACTTCGTCGAATACCCGGAAGACATCCGCCTGTACGGCCTCAGCTTCTCCACCACCTTGCCAACCGGCACGGCGTGGAGCGGTGAACTCAGCTACCGGCCCAATGCGCCGGTGCAGCTCAATACCACCGACATTCTGTTCGCCGGGGTCCGCCCGATCGGTGGCGCGCTGAGCAACGCATCGCTGCTGACCGGCGTGCCCGGCCAGGATCTCCACGGCTACCGCCGCAAGGAAATAACCCAGTTCCAGACCACTCTCACGCACTTCTTCGACCAGGTGATGGGCGCCAGCCGCATGACCGTGGTAGGCGAGCTTGGCGTGACCCATGTCGGCGGCCTGGAAAACTCCCGCGAGACCCGCTACGGCCGTGACCCGGTCTACGGCCCTGGCCCGCTGCCCGCCACCGGCGGTGCCGACACCTGCCAGGCTCTGAACGCCAGCACCATCGCCGGTGCCGGCGCGGGCGCCTCCACCGCCAACCTGAACCGCAAGTGCGAAAACGACGGCTACACCACCAGCACGTCCTGGGGCTACCGCGCACGTGTCATCTGGGACTACAACGACGTCTTCGCCGGGGTGAACCTGCGGCCCAACGTGGCATGGTCCCATGACGTTTCCGGCTATTCGCCAGGCCCTGGCGGCAACTTCGAGGAGGGCCGCAAGGCGGTCAGCCTGGGCGTCGATGCCGAATACCAGAACACCTATACCGCGAGCCTGTCGTACACCAACTTCTTCGACGGCAAGTACACCACCGTGGATGACCGCGACTTCGTCGCCCTCAGCTTTGGTGTGAACTTCTAAGAACATTGATCCAGGACACCAGAATGAATACAACCAAGAGTCTGCTGAAGGCCGGTGTGCTGGGCCTGTCCCTGCTGGCGACCAGCGTCATGGCTGCGGTTTCCGCCGACGAGGCGGCCAAGCTCGGGTCTACCCTGACGCCGATGGGGGCCGAGAAAGCCGGCAACGCCGACGGTTCGATCAGCGCGTGGCAGCCGTTGGCGAAGACCGCTGGCAGCGCTGACGCCAAGGGGTTCCTGTCCGATCCGTACGGCAACGAGAAGCCCAGGTTCACCATCACCGCGCAGAACGTCGAGCAGTACAAGGACAAGCTCTCGCCCGGACAGCTGGCGATGTTCAAGCGCTACCCCGAGACCTTCAAGATCCCGGTGTACCCGACCCACCGCGGCTCCACCGTGCCGGACGATGTGTTCGCCGCCATCAAGGAAAACGCGACCAAGACCACCCTGGTCGAAGGTGGCAACGGACTGAACAACTTCAAGACCGCCGTGCCGTTCCCGATTCCCAAGGCGGGCCTCGAGGTGATCTGGAACCACATCACCCGCTATCGCGGGGGAAGCGTGACCCGTCTGGTGACCCAGGCCACGCCGCAGCCCAATGGCTCCTACAGCCTGGTGTATTTCCAGGACCAGTTCGTGTTTCGCGACAAGGTGAAGGACTACGACCCCAACAACCCAGGGAACGTACTCTTCTACTTCAAGCAGAAGGTCAACGCGCCCGCGCGCCTGGCCGGCACCGTGCTGCTGGTCCACGAGACCCTCGACCAGGTCAAGGAACCCCGCAAGGCCTGGATCTACAACGCCGGCCAGCGCCGTGTCCGCCAGGCGCCACAGGTTTCCTACGACGGCCCGGGTACTGCGGCCGACGGCTTGCGCACTTCCGACAACCTGGACATGTACAACGGCGCGCCAGACCGCTACGACTGGAAGCTCGAGGGCAAGAAAGAGCTGTTCATCGCCACCAACAGCTACAAGCTGGATTCGACCAGCCTCAAATACGCCGACATCCTCAAGCCAGGGCACATCAACCAGGACCTTGCCCGTTACGAGCTGCGCCGTGTATGGCATGTGGTCGCGACGCTCAAGCCGGGCCAGCGGCATATCTATGCCAAGCGTGACTTCTATATCGACGAAGACACCTGGCAAGCAGCGGTAATCGACCAGTATGACGGCCGGGGGCAACTGTGGCGCGTGTCCGAGGCGCATGCCCAGGACTACTACAACGCCCAGGTGCCGTGGTACACGCTCGAGACCATCTACGACCTGCAGTCGGGCCGTTATCTGGCGCTGGGCATGAAGAACGAAGAGAAGCGCGCCTACGATTTCGGCTTCACCGCGAGCAAGGCAGACTTCCAGCCTGCCGCGCTGCGCCAGGAGGGTGTGCGCTAGGCCAGCGACACTTCGAACGCCCTGGCCGTCCGGGGCGTTCGCATGACCTTTGTGGGGCAGGCTATTGCCACAGGTATCCTGTGTCGTCCATGTGCATTCCTACGGGTTTTCAGTCAGCCGTGTTGCTTTTTGTCGTAGTCTTTTTCCTCCCAAACCTCTGCAATCATCTTCAAATACCCCGCTCAACCCGCTAGTCTCGCTCAGGTCCCTACCGCCGAAGTTTTCCCAACCGAACGAGCCGGCCATGACCGAAGTGTCCCCTGTCCAAGGTTTCAGCAGCCAGGCCCTCGGCCTGCTGGACGGGCGTTTCTATCGGCCGCCGCTGCCGGAGGGGCACGTTGCGCGTCCGAGGTTGTGCCAGCGCTTGCAGGCGGGCGTGGAAGGCCGCCTGTTGCTGGTCAACGCGCCGGCCGGTTTTGGCAAAAGCTCATTGGCCATCGAGTTCAGTCAAGGCCTGCCCGGGCATTGGCGCAGCCTGTGGCTCGGGTTGAGCCAGCGCGACAGCGACCCCGGACGGTTCCTCGAGCGCTTGCTCGAAGGCCTGCAACAGTACTGTCCGGCGCTGGGTGGCCAGGCCATGGGGCTGCTGAAAATGCGCCAGCGACACCAGCCATTCGCGTTCGAGGAATGGCTGGACGGACTGCTCGATGAGCTGGCGCTCTACCTGCAACCCAGTGCCCCCTTGCTGCTGGTGCTCGACGATTACCACCTGGCCCAGGGCCCGGTGCTCGACCGTTGCCTGCAGTTTTTCATCAATCACCTGCCGGTGGGGCTGGTGCTGCTGGTCACCAGCCGCCAGCGGCCGGACTGGCACCTGGCGCGGTTGCGCCTGTCACGCCATCTTGTCGAGCTCAACGAACAAGACCTGCGCCTGACGGCCGATGAGTCTTTGGCGGTGATCGGACGTCAGCCCACCGGCCTGCGCGGCCAGGCGCTGGACAACCTGATCCAGCGCAGCGATGGCTGGGTCGCCGGTTTGCGCTTCTGGCAACTGGCGGCCGGCGAGTCGGGCGTCGACACAGCGATGCCCCAGGCGCTTCACGGCGGCGAGGGGCTGATCCGGGACTACCTGCTCGAAGAAGTCATCGATATCCTGCCGCCCGACGTGCACAGCTTCCTGTATGACACCGCCTGCCAGGAGCGCTTCTGCGCCGAGTTGTGCGATGCGCTGCGGGGCGGTTGCGACAGCGCAGCGATCCTGCAGTACCTGCAGGCTCACCAAGTGTTCCTGGTGCCGCTGGACGAGCACGGCCAGTGGTTCCGCTATCACCACCTGTTTTCCGACTTGCTGCGCAGCCGCCAGGCCAGCCAGTCGCTGGCCAGCCTGCACCTGCGTGCCTGCCGCTGGTTCGAGGCCCAGGGCCTGCTTGACGAAGCCGTCGAGCAGGCGTTGCGTGCGGGGCATCTGGATGTGGCGGCCGACCTGGTGCAGAGCCTGTCCGAAGAGCAACTGCTGGCCGAGCAGAACGTCGGCATGCTGCTGCGCTGGAAGATGGACCTGCCCGACAGCCTGCTGGTCAGCACGCCGCGGCTGATCGTGCTGTACAGCTGGGCGCTGGGACTCGCCTGCCAGCTCGACGCCGCCGAAGAACTGGCCAGCCACCTGAGCCGCTTTCTGCCGGCGCCGTCGGCCACCGCGCAGAAATCCATGCTGGCCCAGTGGCTGGCGCTCAGCGGCGTGATCGCCCGGGGACGGGGCGAACGCGAGCGCACCCTGGCCTGCTGCGGTGAAGCGCTGGAGAGCTTGCCCTTCAAACGTTATGGACAGCGTCTGGTATGCCTTTCGACCTTGTCCAACCTGGCGATTGCCGATGGCGATTTCTGGCGCGCGCGGGGCTGGAACCGGGAGGCGCTGGAACTTGCGCAGCGGGTCGACAATCCGCTTTTCGAAGCCATGGCGCACTATGACCGCGCCCGCGTACTGCACGCCCGGGGCGAGGTATTGCGCGCGCTGGATGAAGTGCGCCAGGGCCTGCAGCGCTTGCAAGGGCTGTCGGCGCAGCGTCTGTACGCGGTCCGGGCGCGGCTGACCTTGTACGAGGGGTTTCTGCTCGCCACGCGCCTGCAGCCTGACCAGGGACGCAGCCGCCTGCGCGCCGGCCTGAGCGAAGCGAGAGCCTGCCGCGATATCAGCGTGCTGATCGGGCACTGCGTGATCGCCTCCCTCGAAGGGAGGGAGGGGCGCTTTGCCGACGCTTTCGCCGAGCTGGCCGAGGCAGAGCGGCTGATGCACATCTGGGATGTACCGCCGATCTTCTACCTCGCGATGATCACGCTGGTGAAATGCGAGCTCTGGCTGGCCCAGGGCCGAACTGACCTCGCCGAATCCTGGCTGCTGCGCCTTGGGCAGACCTACGGTGGCGACCAGGCCGCGGCCGCGCCCGAATTCCATCCCTTGCTTCCCTTGCACATCGAACTGCAGCAAGCCTTGCTCGAGCGTACCCAGGGCCATTTGGCCGAGTCGGGCCGGCGCCTGCAGGCGCTGGTCGAACGCGGCCAGGCGGGTGGTGGGTTGATGCTCAGTGTCAGCGCGCTTTGCCAGTGGATCGGCATGCTGCTGGCCAATGACCGCGAGGTACAGGCGCGCGGCTTGCTGACGCTGGCCCTGGAAGCGGGGCGGGGCGGCGCGTTGCAACCGTTCCAGCGGTTGATCGAGGAGCAGCCGCAGTGGCTGCGCGAGCAGTTGGGCGGGCATACGGCAGGCCCGCTCCAGGCCAGCCTGCTGGCGCTGTTGCCCCACGTGCGGCCGCCTCCTGCTGGGGGAACCGGCGAGAGCCTGAGCAGCCGCGAAATGGCCGTGCTTGAACTGATCGCCCAAGGCTGCTCCAACCAGCAGATCAGCGAGCGGTTGTTCATTTCCCTGCATACCGTCAAGACCCACGCCAGTCATATCAACAGCAAGCTCGGCGTCGAGCGGCGAACCCAGGCCGTCGCGCGGGCAAAGGCGTTGGGTCTGCTGGCCTAGGCCTTTTTTAAAAACTGCAGGTACTCATCTTTGCCAGCGCCCGGCCGATAACCTGCCCAGCGTGTGCCGGCGTGCGCGCGCCACTTACCCAATTTATTCATGGCAGGTCATGTTGATGCTGCAGTACGGGCAAAAAAGTTTTCTGATCGTCGATGACTATTCCGACTTTCGCACCGCGACCCGCTCCATGCTGCGTGAGCTCGGGGTGCGTGACGTGGACACTGCCGACAGCGGCGAGCAGGCCCTGCGCCTGTGCGCGCAGAAGCGCTATGACTTCATTCTCCAGGACTTCCACCTGGGCGATGGCAAGAAAAACGGCCAGCAAGTGCTCGAGGACCTGATCCTCGACAAGCTGATCAGCCACGAGTGCGTGTTCGTCATGGTCACCGCCGAGACCAGCCAGGCCATCGTGCTCAGCGCGTTGGAGCACGAGCCGGATGCCTACCTGACGAAGCCCTTCAACCGCATGGGCCTGGCCCAGCGCCTGGAAAAACTGGTACAGCGCAAGACCCTGCTCAAGCCGATTCTCCAGGCCCTGGACCGGGGGCGTCCCGCCGAAGTGCTGGCCGCCTGCGCCGAGTTGTGCAAGCAGGATCCGCGCTTTGCGCCACTGTGCTTGCGCTACCGGGCCGATGCCCTGCGAGATCTCGGCAGGGTCGACGAGCTGGAAAAGTTTCTCACCAGCATCCTCGCCAGCCGCGCCACGCCCTGGGCCTACGCCGCGCTGGGCAACCTGAAGCACAAGCGGGGACAGTACGAGCAGGCGCAGGGCGTATTCGAGCAAGCGCTCAAGGCGTTCCCGATCATGCCTGGCCTGTATGACGGCATGGCCGAGGCCCTGGTTGCCCAAGGCGATCCCAAACGCGCGCAGGCCATGCTCGAGGAGGCCGTGCGCCTCTCGCCCCTGGCCGTCCGGCGTCAGGCAGCGCTAGGCAAGCTGGCGCTCGACAACGAGGATTTCGAAGGCGCTTCGAAGGCCTTCCGGCATGCGGTCAGCCAAGGCCAGAGTTCACGCTACAAGGACCCCGAGAGCAACCTGGGCCTGGTCCAGGCACTGATGAACAAGAACAACGGCAATGGTCTCGATGCCCGCACCCGGGTCGAGATCAACACGGTGCTCGGCGAGGTTGCCAAGAACAATGGCGAGGACCAGGGCCTGCAAGTACGTGCGCGGCTGATGAAGGCCGCGAGCCTGAAGCAGGGCGGCGACCCTGATACCGCCGCCAAGCTCACCGAGCAAGCCATTCAGCGTATCGACAAGATGGACCAGTTCTTCTCGGTCGATGCCGCCTTGACCGTGGCCAGGCAGCTGCAGCAATTGGGGCAGGAGTCGGCGGGGACGTCGATCCTCAAAGGGTGCGTCGAGACCTACGGCGACGATCCCAAGGTCATGCAAAACGTTGCCAAGCTGACCGACGACCCCGCCATACTGGGCGCTGTCACCGAGGCGCTCGACCTCAACCGCCAAGGCGTGCGCAGCTACCAGGGCGGCCAGCTCGGCGAGGCGCTGGAAATGTTCCGCCGCGCCCTGGTACTGCAACCCAGGAACATCAGTATCGCCCTCAATACCGCTCAGGCGCTGCTGCGCATGGCCGCCGATGGCGCCTCGGCCGCACTGCTGCAAGAGTGCCGCCAGTGCCTGTCCAGCGTTGCCGGCATACCCGCCAGTGACAGCCGCTTCGAGCGATTCCGCAAACTGCATATCCGGGCTTTTGGCGCATGAACCAAGATAACCAGGGGCTGGATTTCTCCACGGTCATCGCCTCTACCGTGCACGACATGAAAAACTCCCTCGCCGCCCTGACCCAGGCCCACGGCCAGTGGCTGGCGCGCCTGCCCGAAGCGATGCGCGAGGGCAACGAGCAAGGGGTGATCGAACACGAGTTCACCCACCTCAACGGCATGCTCGTGCAGTTGCTCGGGCTGTACAAGCTCGGCGTCAATCAGTTGCCCATGTGCCCCGATTACCACGAGCTCGACGACTTCATCGAAGCCCAGCTCGCCGCGCACCAGGAAGTGCTGAAGCACCGCGACCTGCTTGCCACGTGGCGCATCGCCACGCCCAACCCGCTGGGTTTCTTCGACCGCGAGCTGGTCGCCTCCGTCGTCTCCAACATGCTCGACAACGCCATCCGCCACGCCGGGCACACTGTGCTGATCGGCATCGAAGAGCTGGGCGAGCAACTGATCATCAGCATCAATGACGACGGCCCAGGTTATCCACAGGTCATGCTGGACCGCCAGCAGGACTACGTCCAAGGCATTGATTACCGCAGCGGCAGCACCGGGCTGGGGTTGTACTTCGCTGCCCGCATCGCAGGGCTGCACGAGCGCAATGGCGTCAAGGGGCGGATCGAGATTGTCAACGGCGGCGCGTTGGGTGGGGGGTTGTTCAGGTTGTACCTGCCCTGAGCCGAAGTCTGGTCTCTACCGACAGGTTCAAGGGAATTTTTCCCCGCTTTTACCCTCCAAGGCTGACACAGATCCGTATTAGATCCGCTTTCAGCCAGGAGCTTGCCAATGTTCACCATGCGTCGTCTGATTCTCGTCGCTACCGCCGCCGCCGTGATGTCCGGTTGCGCCAGTAATAACCCCTACGATAACCAAGGCCAGGCGCAAGGCTCTACCGGCATCAGCAAGACCGCCAAGTATGGCGGCCTGGGTGCCTTGGCCGGTGCCGTCGCCGGCGCCGCGATCGATCACAACAACCGCGGCAAGGGTGCGCTGATCGGCGCCGCTGCCGTCGGCGCGGCCGCTGCGGGTTATGGCTACTACGCCGACCGCCAGGAAGCCGCGCTGCGCGAGAGCATGGCCAACACGGGCGTCGAAGTGCAGCGTGAAGGCGATCAGATCAAGCTGATCATGCCGGGCAACATCACCTTCGCCACCGATTCGGCCAACATTGCCTCGAGCTTCTACTCGCCGTTGAACAACCTGGCGGGCTCCTTCAAGCAGTTCAACCAGAACACCATCGAGGTGGTGGGCTTCACCGACAGCACCGGCAGCCGCCAGCACAACATGGACCTGTCGCAGCGCCGTGCGCAGGCGGTCAGTACCTACCTGACCTCCCAGGGCGTCGATGCTTCGAGGGTTTCGGTACGCGGACTGGGTCCTGACCAGCCGGTTGCCAGCAATGCCGATGCCAACGGCCGTGCACAGAACCGCCGCGTCGAGGTCAACCTGAAGCCGATTCCAGGCCAGCAGTACCAGTAAGCGACACGCTGCAAGTCTGAAGACGGGGCAGGCCAGCGATGGCTTGCCCCGTTGTCGTTTAGCGGTTGGCCTGGATCGCGGTGAGGGCGATGGTGTAGACGATGTCGTCGACCTGGGCCCCGCGTGGCAGGTCGTTGACCGGTTTGCGCAGGCCTTGCAGCATCGGGCCGAGGCTTACGCAATCAGCGCTGCGCTGCACGGCCTTGTGAGTGGTATTGCCGGTGTTCAGGTCGGGGAACACGAAGACCGTGGCGCGCCCGGCCACCGGGCTGTTGGGCGCGAGCTGCCTGGCAATCTCGGGGTTGGCCGCGGCGTCGTACTGCAGCGGGCCGTCGATCTGCAGGCTGCGCACGGCCTCCTGCGCGAGCAGGGTCGCTTCGCGGACCTTCTCGACTTCCTCTCCGTTGGACGCCGAATCGCTCGAATAGCTGATCATCGCCACCCGCGGCGCGATACCGAAGGCTTCGGCGGAATCGGCGCTCTGACGGGCGATCTCGGCAAGGTCGGCGGCGCTCGGGTGCGGGTTCATCACGCAGTCGCCGTAGACCAGCACCTGCTCGGGAAACAGCATGAAGAACACCGATGACACCAGGCTGCAGCCCGGGGCCGTCTTGATCAGCTGCAAGGCTGGGCGGATGGTGTTGGCGGTCGAATGCACAAGGCCCGAGACCAGGCCGTCGACCTCATCGAGCGCCAGCATCATGGTGCCGATCACCACCGGGTCTTCGAGCTGCTGTTCCGCCATGGGCGCATTCAGGCTCTTGCTCTTGCGCAGGCTGACCATGGGCTCGACATAGCGCCCGCGAATCAGGTCCGGGTCGAGGATCTCAAGGTCCGGGGGCAGGCTGATGCCCTGGGCGCTGGCCACGGCCTGCACTTCCTCGGGCTTGGCCAGCAGCACGCAGCGGGCAATACCGCGCGCCTGGCAGATAGCGGCTGCCTGCACGGTCATCGGCTCGGCGCCTTCAGGCAGGACAATGCGCTTGTTGGCTTGCTGGGCACGCTGAATCAGTTGATAGCGGAATACCGCTGGCGACAGGCGCAGCTCGCGCGGGGTGCCACAGCGCCGGTGCAGCCAATCGGCATCGAGGTGGCTGGCGACAAAGTCAGTGATGAATTCGGCGCGCTCGCGGTCGTCTACCGGGATTTCCCGATTGAGCTGGTTCAACTGGGTAGCGGTATCGTATGAGCCAGTGCTCACCGAGAGAATCGGCAAGCCGGCCTGCAGCGCACCCCGGCATAACTCGAGGATGCGCGGGTCAGGCTTGCTGTCGCTGGTCAGCAGCAGTCCAGCCAGGGGAACTCCGTTGATCGCGGCCAGGCTCACAGCGAGGATGATGTCGTCGCGATCGCCTGGGGTCACCACCAGCGTGCCGGGCTTGAGCAGGGGGACCGTGTTGGCCACGGTACGGGCGCAGATGATGATGGTGTTCATGCGCCGCTGCTCGAAGTCGCCGGCATTGAGTACCTGGGCGCCCAGCAGGTCGGCCACATCGCGGGTACGCGGGGCGTTGAGCTCTGATTGGAAGGGGATGCAGCCTAGCAAGCGGAAGTCGTTGCCGCGCAGCAGGGGCGAATGCTCGCGCAGCCGTGCGGCGAATTCGGCCATGCTTTCGTGGGTACGCACCTTGTTGAGGATCACGCCAAGCACTTTCGGATCGCGAGGTCCACCGAACATCTGGGCCTGCAGCTCGACCCGTCCGGAAAGCTCGCTGAGCACCTCGTTTTCGGGCGCCGAGACCAGGATCACCTCGGCGTCCAGGCTCTTGGCCAGGTGCAGGTTGACCCGCGCCGCGTAGCTGGCATGGCGGGTCGGCACCATGCCCTCGACCACCACCACGTCCTTGCCGATGCAGGCCTGGTGGTAGAGGGTGATGATCTCCTCGAGCAGCTCATCGAGCTGACCTTCGCCGAGCATGCGCTCTACATGGGCCAGCCTCAGCGGGGTGGGTGGCTGGATGCCGTGGGTGCGTGCGATCAGTTCGCTGGAACGTTCAGGGCCGGTGTCCCCGGGATGCGGCTGTGCGATCGGCTTGAAAAAGCCCACCTTGAGGCCGGCGCGCTCAAGTGTGCGGACCAGGCCGAGGCTGATCGACGTCAGGCCGACTCCGAAGTCGGTTGGCGCGATGAAAAATGTCTGCATGCGTGCTTCTCGAGATAAGCGGTGCAAAAGATCCTAGCGTATCGCTATCGGATCGCGGGCGCACCAGCCGCAGGGGAATACCTGGCCAATGCGCTGACGCCGTTGTTCGGCATCGAGCACCCAGGGCCGGGCCTGCCATGGCGGCTGATGGCGAAGGTGCTGCGTATGCCCGCACGACAACTCGACCACCCAATGGCCGTCCTCGTCCTGGTGGAAGCCCAGCACCCGACTGACGGGTGCGGCATTGTCTGGCTTGCGTTCGCAATCGGACGATGCCTTGGTTACACTTGTTCGTTCTACATTCTTCTGCAAAAGGTCTCGCCCCATGCTGATCGCCGCCAACAAGGCTGTCTCCATCGACTATACCCTGACCAACGACGCCGGGGAGGTCATCGACAGCTCCTCCGGTGGTGCGCCGCTGGTGTACCTGCACGGTGCCGGCAACATCATCCCAGGCCTGGAAAAAGCCCTGGTAGGCAAGCAGGCCGGTGACGAGCTGGAAGTCGCCATCGAGCCGGAAGACGCCTACGGCGAATACCTGGCCGAGCTGGTCAGCACCCTGAACCGCAGCATGTTCGAGGGCGTCGACCAGCTCGAGGTCGGCATGCAGTTCCACGCTTCGGCACCGGATGGCCAGATGCAGATCGTCACCATCCGTGACCTCGACGGCGACGACGTCACTGTCGACGGCAACCACCCACTGGCCGGCCAGCGCCTGAACTTCAAGGTCAAGGTCGTCGAAGTGCGTGACGCCAGCGAAGAAGAAATCGCTCACCGTCACATCCATGGTGAAGGTGGCCATCACCACTGATTTTCTGCGCTAAGCTCAGAACGTCGCCAGGCGCGCGAGCAAGCCGGCTTCCCCTGCAAAGAGGGCAGACGGCTTGAACGGGCGCCTTTTTAGTGGGCGGGATTTGCCTGCAGCGGCATTTGGGGAACCTGTATGGGGAGTTCATCATGAGTGCATTTCACGACCTGAAGTTACAGGCGCTGGACGGTCAGGAGCTACCTCTGGCACCGTTCAAGGGCAAGGTGGTGCTGGTGGTCAACGTCGCTTCCAAGTGCGGGCTCACGCCGCAATACAAGGCGCTCGAAAACCTCTACCAGAACTACAAGGAAAAGGGCTTCAACGTGCTGGGCCTGCCGTGCAACCAGTTTGCGGGACAGGAACCAGGCAGCGAGAAGGATATCCAGAATTTCTGCAGCCTCAATTATGGGGTCAGTTTCCCGCTGGCAGGCAAGCTTGAGGTCAACGGGCCGCAGCGCCATTCCCTCTATCGGTTACTGGCGGGAGAGGGCGCGGAGTTTCCAGGTGACATTACCTGGAATTTCGAGAAGTTTCTGGTAGGCAAGGATGGTCGGGTGTTGGCCCGATTCGCCCCGCGGACCGCGCCGGATGATCCGAGCGTGGTGCAGGCGATAGAGAAAGCGTTGCGTTGACCGCCTGCCTGGACGCAGTTTGCAAGTGCCCCTCGAACTGCTCGATGATCGCCTGCCAGCCCTGGCGGCTGGCGTGCTGTCTGGCGTTGAGCCGCACCCGGCGCAGGGTTTCCTCCTCTTCCAGCAGCCAGCTGGCGGCATCTATGAATGCGGCCTGGTCACCGGGCATGGCCAGCGCTCCGCTGTGCCCGTGACGGATATGCTGGCCTGCGGCGGCCTCGTCGTAGGCGACCACGCCAAGGCCTGAAGCCTGGGCTTCGAGCACTACGTTGCCAAAAGTCTCGGTAAGGCTGGGGAACAGGAACAGGTCGCCGCTGGCATAGTGCGCAGCCAGGGCGTCGCCGCTCTGGAAGCCACGGAACACCGCTCCTGGCAATTGCTGTTCGAGGAAAGCCCGTTGTGGCCCGTCGCCCACTACGATCAAGCGGATACGCCGTTGTGGATACTTCTGTTCCAGGGCCTCCAGGCAGGGGCGCAGCAGGCCGAGGTTTTTTTCCGCGGCCAGGCGGCCGACATGCAGCACGGCGATGTCCTCAGGCCCCAGTCCCCAGCTGTCGCGCAGGGACTGGCAGCGCCGCGCCGGGTTGAAAAGACTGGCGTCGACACCCCGCGCCATCACGCTCAGGCGCTCGAAGCCACGCCGTTCCAGCTCCAGGCGCTGGGTGTGGCTCGGCACCAGGGTGACTGCCGTACGCCGATGGAACCAGCGCAGGTAGTGAGTCAGCCACCTGGCGAGCAAACCCAGGCCATATAGTCCCGAATACTGCGGGAAATTGGTGTGGTATCCGCTCACCACCGCGATCCCCAGGCGTCTCGCTGCGCGCAGGGCGTTCAGGCCTAGTGGTCCCTCGGTGGCGATGTACACCACATCGGGGCGCTGCCGGCGCCAGCGGCGGAGCAGCTTGTGCATCGATACCTGGCCCCATTGCAACCCTGGATAGCCGGGCAATCCCCAGCCGCGGCACAACAGCAGCGCCGCGCTTTCGCTGACAAGGCTGTCGCCGGCCTGTCGTGGGCGCACCAGCTCAACCTGGTGACCCCTCAGGCGCAGGCCTTCGCCGAGCCGGCCAAGGGTGTTGGCCACGCCGTTTATTTCGGGTGGAAAGGTTTCGCTGACCAGGGTAACGCGCAGGGAGGGTGTGCTCATGAAAGCAAGTCTGGGCCGACTGGGTTGCGTTGATGTGACGTCAATATGACTGACTCGTGATCAACGCTGTGTGGCGGGCGACGAAGGGAGGAATGCTTTCCCGGTAAATTACTCAAGAAGCAGCCACCCTCAGCCGATGAAGACTTATTCGAATAGGGGCGGTCATGTTCAACAGCAAACTGAAGAAAGAAGTCCAGCGACTACGCGAAGCGTTGACATGCGTCAAGCAGGTCAATGACAGCCTGGACAAGGCGATGCTGGTGATGCAGCTTGATCCGCAGAGACGGATCGAGAAGGTCAACACCAATTTCGAGAAAGAGATGCTTTACCGGGCCGAGGAATTGCTTGGACGCAATATCGAGGAAATCGTCCCGGCCCAGGTGAAGAGCATGGACTTCCACCGGCGCATGAGAGATGCAATCACGCGTGGCCAGCACTTCATCGGCGCGTTTCGACTGTTGCGAGGCAACGGCCAGGAAGCCTGGTTGCGCTCCATCCTGCAGCCGGTCCGCTGCGCCGATGGCGTGCTCAAGTACTTCACCCTGCATTCCAGTGACCTGACCCGAACCATCGAGACCTCACGCGAACACGAAAGCCTGATCAACGCCTTGATGCGTTCAACCGCCGTGATCGAATTCAACCTCGAAGGCGAAGTGCTGACCGCCAACGACCGCTTCCTGCAGACCATGGGCTACCGGCTTGAGCAGGTACGCGGCAAGCATCACCGGCTATTCTGCACGTCCGAGGAAATCAACAGCGCGGCCTATGAAGCGTTCTGGGAAAAGCTTCGTCGAGGCGAATTCGTCGCCGACCGCTTCAAGCGCATCGACGCTCACGGCCGAGAGGTGTGGCTCGAGGCCTCGTATAACCCGATCATCGATGCACACGACCGGCTCCACAAGGTGGTCAAGTTTGCCACCGTGATCACCGACCAGGTCGATCAGGAGGCAGCTGTGGCCAAGGCGGCCGACATCGCCTACACCACCTCCCTTGAAACCGATGCCGGCGCGCGCAAGGCCACTGCGGTCGTGACTCAGACCGTGGATGTCATGCGCGAGCTGGAAGGCTTCATGCGCGAAGCGGCCGAAGGGATAGAGGCGCTGGACAAGCAGTCGCGTGTCATCGGTGCGATCATCAAGACCATCAGCGACATTGCCGGCCAGACCAACCTGCTGGCCCTCAATGCGGCCATCGAGGCGGCCCGGGCAGGCGAGCAGGGCCGCGGCTTCGCCGTGGTGGCCGATGAAGTGCGCCAACTTGCATCGCGTACCAGCATCGCTACCGAGGAAATCGCCCGGGTGGTGCAGCAGAATGAGCAGCTTGCCCAGGCTGCGGTGGACATCATCGATAACAGCAAGCGCCAGGCCGAGCAGGGCCTGAGCCTGGCCGGCGAGACCGGCATGGTCATCCACGAAATTCAGGAGGGGGCGAGAAAAGTGGTCAACGCCGTGGGCCAGTTCTCCAGCCAGCTCAACCAGTAAGGTCCCTTCGCGCGTCCGCCGGACACGCGAAGGGAGGTGTCACGCAAGCTGCTGGTAGACGTCGCCGACGATGTGCACAAAGCCCTGGAGGTCCATGTCCCCCTCATCCGCACGATGTTCCTTCGCGAAGGACGCCCGCACGGTGAAAACGCCGCAATGGCTCTCCGGGTAGACCGGCAGGTCCGAGTTCTGCACCGCGTCGGTCACCGCTTCGACCAGCGAGGCATGGTGGATCACCAAGCCTTCATCCGGGTCGTTGACACTATTGATGAACAGGTCGTCTGGCGAGGTATGCACGCCCTTTCCCTGCAATGCCTCGGCAAGCCTCCAGCGCGACTTGTGCTGCAGGATGTGAAGGCCCTGCAGGTGTTCGGGCACGTCAGCGAGGTCAACGTAGTCACGATCATCTTTCTGATAGGTCATGGTCATGTTCCTTGGGTGCGACTGACCGCTTCATTGCGGCCAGGCCCCTAGAAAACACCGAAACCTCATTTCCCGACCCATGCACAGTTATTACTTTCGCTCGCGTACCCAGAACAGCGTCGCACCCGCCACGGCGGCGGGCATCATCAGGATATTGACGAAAGGTACCATCAGCGCCAGGTAGGTGATCCCGCCAAAGCCCAGGCTCTGCCAGCGTTTCTGGCGCAGCCAGGCAAGCATGTCCTGCCATGTCATCTTGTTGTTGTCGGCTGGATAGTCGATGTACAGAAAAAGCTGGATACATCGTCTGCAAACCACGTAAATCAAGGCCCTTTCCCAAGGGGTTGAACGGGAAATGTATCAGTTAAGTGGATGTCCTGAGAAGGCCGAGCGGGGGGCTTTGTTCGTTCATATGCCTCGTTTAATTGATAAACTGATCCGTGTCCAAAACCCATGCTCAAGCCGACATGGGCATGCTTTGGGCAATCAGCTCTACTGAGCAAGCGGCTATCAGCTTTGCTCGCGAGTGTGTGGACAAACTGCTGTAGCTGCTGGCATTACATCGTACGCAGCGTTGGTCACCTTCAGTGACGAAGCGCTCACTACATGGGTCAAGTCTTCGGCCCTTGCAGATGCGGTGCGGAGCCTCAGCTAACCAAGAGGTCAAGCCTTGCTAAGTAGTGCTTTAACTCAGCATACCGTTTCTAACAAGCAGTACCTGGCAACTCCCTAGATCCATGGCTAAATTAGTAGCTTGGAGTACTAGGAGGTGAAAATGGGTGTCAGGGACAAAATCAAACGCAAGTTCAGGCATGATCGTCTAGCTAAATCGACAGTTGCAGTGGCTGGTCTTACGAGTGCTGCCTCTACGGTAGTGGGAGTTGCAGCATCAGCAGCAGCCCCAACCGGTCTGTCAGCCATCTCGGTAGCCTTGGGAATCACCAGTGCACCGCTGATTGTCACAGCGGCCCCCATCATCGGTGGTGTGGCTGTAGCGGCAGCAGCTGTAGCTGGTAGTGTTCGCTTCTATTCGTGGTTGAAGGAGTCCGAGCCAAACGAAGAAGATGGTGCAGACAGCATCAGCGAGAGGTAACGGGTCCTGCCGCCGAGCAAGTGGGGCTATCTTTGCAAGACGGTGCCCCAACCGTATTGCCGGGGCATCCAGTGGCGCTAGTCACTTGATCTTGCGAATTTTACCGTGTTCTTCCATGAGTCCTGCGAACTGAGCCCAGCTTAAATGGTGCTTGTTGACGTGATTACCCGACGGCACCCATTCGATGTTTCCCTTGCTGATGAGAATTGTTCCTAGTTTCCCGCCATCTTTCTTCACCTCAATCTCCACGTCCTGATGCTGCACCAGCTTAGACTGCAGATTGATTTTTACTTCGTGCGCCATTACACCTTTCCTTGGGTTGATAGTCTCTCGATGCTACATCGCATGATGGCGTTTTGGAATCCCTGATCAATGATATCGTCACGGTGTGCCGAGTATCGAGCTATCGGTTCAACTTGGCGTAGTCGATGGCGCTGATCCGTTTCTCATGGTTCAGGATGCTGTGATAGCGGCTGCTGGTGGTGGACATTCATGCTCCAAGGTCCGTTAGCCGCTTGGTTGCGGTTGTTGATTAGTTACCCATCTCGCGAGCAAGATGGGGACTCATTACAAGGAGCGGCAACCATGAAAGTCTTGATCACTTGTGCAGGGTGTTTCCATGAAGACGGCCATCCACTAAATGCCCATACTACGTGGCAAGAGGTGAGCGACCGAGGGGCTTATCTAACAGAGTGCCCCAGAGGTCATAAGACGGTATCTGTTACACAGCAGCACAAGTTTGAGGTCTTATTTGAGCTTGGTGCTCGGGCGCTGTTGGATGGCTATCCAGGGGAGGCAATTACTCGATTCGCTTCCTCGCAGGAGAGGTTTCTAGAGTTCTTTATTAGAGTAGTCGCCCAGAAGAATACGATAGCGAAGGATGCACTAAAACTGACTTGGCAGGATTTGGCAAACTCATCTGAGCGGCAATATGGTGCCTACTTGATGCTTCACCTCCTCCATTACGGAGTAGCAGTATCACCGAACCCTGAGAAGATGAAGCCCGCCGGAGCGACAGGGAGTACTAAGGATTGGAAGGCATTCCGCAATAGCGTCGTTCATAAGGGGTACATTCCGTCTACTGAAGAGGCGACCAAGTACGGAGCTCTGATTTATGACTTCATTACATCCCAGGTTGCATCCCTAATGGCCTCCGCAGAGGAGGCCATCCAGCTTGCAACTTTCGATTTACTTAGAGAGGCTGGAGAGTTGTTCAATGATATTGATGGTCCCCGTTACAACCAGACCATGGCAATACCGGGACTTGTGAGCGTTCTTGCTGGAGCTGAAGCAAAGACCTTCGCACAGGCACTTGAGCAGGTTCAAGCCACGAGGACGACAATGGAAATCTATGCCGCTAATCTAGAGGTCATGAGGAAGATTGGAACTTCATAGTCTCGAAGCTTCCGTATTCATATACCACCGTAAATTTCTCGTTAGCGAAATTTTTCGCCCCATGCGCCTAAACCGACCGTTCTGAAAGGCGTAATCGGTAATGGCAAAAAGACACAATTTTTGTTGCCATGAGCCCCGATGGGGTGTATAAGAAGACTTGCTGGGCGTACCGTCCAGGTGCTCTTTAAACATGGTTAATTCTTTGGGCTTGCAGTTGGTGGTTGGGAAACCAGCCAGCTTTGATGTTCGTCAAAGCTACCTCTCCGCAACGACCCGTTCCTCGCGCCGTAGCTGTGCGCTGACGTGAAGTCCTGCTGTCCTAAGGTTTCGCCTATCGTTCGCACTGAGCGGTATTGCGGCCTTAAGCGTTGGCTGGGTGCTTCGCTATTCGCCAGCAGATGCAATTAGCGTTGGCTTTATGCTTCGCTATTCGTTGACGGCTGCAATGTGAGGTGACGTGGAGCAATACGTGGCGGCGGCGGCTTATCGATCTTGATAAATCAATATCGACAAGCAGAACTGTGGTTTGTAGTGGTGTCTTGGTAGTTCCATTCGGCCCGGAATGCTTTGGCGGCGGCAATTTCGCCGGTCAAGGAGCTACAACCATGTTGCGATTGAAGAAGGCGGCTGGTCCTCGGACTAAGCTGCAAAAGCACGATAACCAAGACACCCGCGTTACAGTCGATGGCAAGGAATCAAAGAAGGAAAGGGGGAAAGGCAATCGTATAAAGCGCCTTCGTGACGTAGTGAAGGAGCTTGTGATTCGCCAAGCACTTCTGGATCTCTGGGAAAACAAGCTTGAGTACTGGGAGTATGTCTGTGATGCTATGGACAAGCTCATTGGGTTGATCTCATGACGCAACAAATCACATCATTCGAATTCTGAAGGGCCGATCTACGTATCGGCCCTTCTTCATTTCAGGGTTTGGAATATGGACGCTCCTACGTACCCCTTCAGGCCAATTCATAGTGTAAAGGCATTGGCCCTAGCGCTTGGCGAGAGCGAGCAACTGCTTGAAAGGCTTGCCGCCAGAGCTGATCGAATGTACCGCCATGTGCCCCAAGAGAAGAAAGTTAAGCCAGGTAAGCCGCGCGAGACGCGAGACACCTACGATGCCCACGAACCTCTCAAGAGGGTGCAACGTAAACTCGTAGACAGATTGTTGTCAAAAGCGATTTTCCCTGCCTACCTCCATGGTGGGATTAAGGATCATCAGTCTCCGAGAAGCATTCATAGTAATGCCGCTGTGCATGCAGGATCAAAGTACCTCGTTCTTCAGGACATCCAGGACTTCTACCCGTCTATATCGATACAGCAGGTTGATGCCTTATTTCGTCAGCTGTTCGGATTCGGCAGGGCTGTAGCAACCTTGCTGTCGTCTATATGCACCCGTGAGGGTAGTACTCCGCAAGGCGCTAGCACCAGCGGCTACATTGCCAATTTGTTGTTCTGGGACGTGGAGCCCAAGATAGTAAAAGACCTCATGGGACGCGGCTTTCAGTACTCCCGATTTGCTGACGACATCACTGTTTCTTGTCGCCATGAGCCGTCATCGAACGAGCTATCCGACATCGTTTCAACCATCACTGGGATGCTAGCTTCCAAAGGATGTCGGCAGAAGCGTGCGAAGCTTCATATGCGTGTTCGTGGTCAGGGCATAAAAACTGATGACGCAACCTTCCAGCCGGTTACGGTGACCGGGTTGAGTGTGTTTAACTCCAAGCCAGGGCTGACTAAGTCGGAGCGTAAGCGTATACGCTCAGCAGTGCGGGAGCTTGAGCTAATGAGCGAGGCCGGTAGTCGTTGGCTCGATCTTGAGCCCGTCTACAACCGTGCGATGGGGCGAGTAGGAAGACTCATAGCTTGCGGTCATCCTAATGGCGAAGCATTCAAGACGCGTCTCAATGCTGTGAAGCTGTCGCATCAAACGCCATTGCTTGATCGTTACACGCTAACTACGACAGGCGTGCCCGAAGCCGCTACTCCATCAATCGGAGAGAGGGTACTCGAAATTTATTCAGCGGAGCGAGATGGTCCTCTGCCTTGGGAATGATGTCGTTGTCTATTGGGGGCATTCCATGTAGGAAATATGCTTCACTTGCTGGCAACGACACCGCAACTCCCCAGCCCTATTGGTGCCAGTGTCAAAGCAGGGCAGTCCTGAGGGCTTGTAGCTGTGCCACTTCGTTGGACATCGCTAGGGTATCCGACACAAGCCCCTCAGTGGTGTGGCTGGCGGGACTGCCTACATTACGTAAGTACTTAATTTTAAGAAACTTTTATCTCTCAAGATTTAGAAGTTTGACGGCGTTTAGGTGCACCTGAGTCGTGCATCATGACGAGCTTTCAAGCCTTGGCTAGCCTTCTCTCCAACGACCTTTGCTTGTCATGCCGCCTTCAGGATCGACGTACCTATACGTTTCTGTTGATCTGAGCTATTAACCTCGTAATGATTGGTAATTGCCAGCATGGCAGCAGTACTACTAGGATGTGGCATCTGACCGAGGAGCTAGAGATGGAATTCGTAGAGCGACTGAACGCGTTATCAGCCAAAATCCGCCAACAGGGTCCTGCTATCCAAACGGAAGAGGCGACCAAGATCGCCTTTGTCATGCCCTTCATTAACTCGGTCCTGGGCTACGATGTCTTCGATCCCTCTGAGGTAACGCCAGAGTACATTTGCGACGTTGGCACAAAAAAGGGCGAGAAGATCGACTACGCCATCATGAAGAATGGCGAAATCCAGATCCTGATTGAGTGCAAGAAGATTGGTGAGCCGCTGCACATCAACCATGCTAGCCAGCTCTTCAGGTACTTCCACGTCACCACTGCACGTATCTCGATTCTTACCAACGGGCAGGTTTACAGGTTCTTCACGGACCTTGATGCCCCGAACAAGATGGATGAAAAGCCGTTCCTGGAGCTGGACCTGCTTGATCTGGATGAGCATGCACTGCCTGAGCTTCAGAAGCTGACCAAGTCCGCGTTCGATGTTGATTCCATCATCAGTGCTGCTGGTGAGCTGAAGTACGTAGGACAAATCAAGAAAGAGATGGCCTCGCAGTTCAGCCAACCAAGCGATGACTTCGTCAAGTTTTTCGCTACTCGGGTTTACGATGGAATCATCACTCAGAAGGTCCGTGAGCAGTTCACGACCTTGACTAGGAAGGCGGCAATCCAGTTCCTAGGTGATCAGATAAACGATCGGTTGAAGTCAGCGATGAGTGGGGCTGTAGAGCCTTCTTATGCAATGATGGCCGTTCAGGATAAATCAACAAGCGCGCCGGTTGGTGATGATGCTGAAGATCGAATCCAGACAACTCTTGAAGAGTTAGAAGGTTTCCATATAGTAAAGGCAATCGTGCGGGCAGTTGTAGATGCTAAGCGAATAGTACAGCGAGATACCCAAAGCTACTTTGGCATATTGCTTGATGACAATAATCGTAAGCCGATTTGCCGACTTCACTTTAATCGTAGTCAAAAGTATATAGGTATTTTTGATGGTGAGAAGAATGAGACGCGCCATCCAATTGCGTCGGTGGATGATATCTATGGGTTTGCAGAGCAGCTGAAGGCGACTATATCTCTGTACGAGTAGAGTGTCTGTCGCTTCGATGGCTTGATTGATATCGAGGAAGTTACCTTGCAAGTTGTCGTCGTCAAGATGTAAGTAGAGGTGTCGAGTTGGAGAGTCGCAATCGCTATCTGTATAGGATCATGAAGTTTGATCATGCTGTAGCGGCTTTGAAAGGGAAGCTTTATTTCTCTCATCCTTCTCGATGGGATGACCCCTATGAGACACACATAAAGCATAGCTATGATCATGCAGTATTTGCTCAGTGTTGGTCTACAGCCAGTCGGTCAGATGCTATGTGGAGAATTTATTCTCCCGATTATCTTGGAGTTCGACTCAGAACGACGGAGCGGAAGTTAGAAAGTGCCATGAAGGGGCATACGTCAAAGGGCGGCGGGTTTAAGCGTAGGCTCCAGAAAGTTAGATATCTTGGTCCTGTTGCTTATAAAAAAGAAGTTTCTGATATTGAAGCTATGATGGCTGATACTGATTTTGCCAGTCCTGCCCAGGCTGCTGACCTACTGTGCGTAAAACGATCCGCGTTCAAGCATGAGGAAGAGGTGAGAGCGATCTTCTTTAGCGCTAAGGCAATGCGCGATCAGCACCCGGCAGTGACCGGAATCGAGGTGCCTGTAGATGGGTTTAAGCTCATAGAAACTGTAATGCTCGATCCTAGGGCGCCTGATGAGCTCTGCTTGGCGATGAAGCACTATATAAAGGATGTGCTGAAGTTCCCCCGTACTGTAGGTAAATCTCAGCTATATACCGTGCCGTCTAGGAAGGCGCCGTGAATGGCTCGTGGGTGATCATGTTGAGGTCGGGTTGGACAGTCTATGATTTTTGATGTTACTGATCATAATAAATATCTGTATCACTATACTTCAGCTCAGAAAGCTATCGATTATATACTCAAGGAGCGAACGCTCAGGCTTAGCTCTTATGTCACAACTAATGACCCTAAAGAGCGGAAGGGTTGGCTGTTCGATTTCGGCACCAATGAAGGTCGGGATCTTGTTAAATATAATCGGGATGAGTACTCCAGCTGGTTATCTGGAGAATTCAAGAGTAAAACGTTGATGGCGTGTCTGTCGAGAGATTCTGGGCGGCTATCTGGTAACCATATAAACGATATTTTCAAGAGGGGTTTTTGCAAGCCTCGAATGTGGGCTCAGTACGGGGATAATCATCGAGGAGTGTGCTTGGTTTTTGATCGTGAAAGGCTCCAGCGTCAGATTGCCTCACAGCTTGCTAGTAAGTACGCGGTCTTGTTTGGTCCGGTTAATTACATTGATCGAAGCATTGCTCGTGATCTATTCATAGAACAGCAGTATACGATTAGCGTGGATGTTCTTGAGTTTGTAGGGCGTGAGGATTACTTCCTTCGCCACTTACATACCCACTATCAGAAATTATTTTTTGAGAAGATGTTGGATTGGAAGGATGAGAATGAGTGGCGTCTGGTTGCCTTCTCTGAAGCTGCTGACCCGTTATACTTAAGCTATGAAGATTCGTTGGTAGGGCTAGTTTTTGGTGACGAAACCTCCGAGGATGATAAGGGAAGAATATTTTCTGAGAACCATAATCGCGGGGTGCATCACATCGGCATCAAGTTGAAAAATTGTTCTCCTTGGTATGATTGGAAATGACATCTCTCGCTGAGGTAGATGCTATTAATTCCTCGTCAGTCTTGTGATATTTCTGTGTGAATCTGGGGGTAGGCTTCAAATAAACGCCAGCTGATAAGATTGCTCACCTGAACCACCAACAAGGTTAATATGGGTGTTAGCCATCTCTGATGGTCGCTATGCACGTAGACGTTCTATCGCTGAAGTGATCGCAGCGGAGTTTACGTCAAGTGCCTGAAGAGCAATCATTGCATTATCGTGAACGTTCACAGAGCCTCGTTGCCGAATCCAGGTACTGACTTCCTCGATTGCGGCTCTCAGGGCTGTCTGGTTCATCAACAGCGTCTCGATAGCATCAGCAGTTACAGCGGCCTTGTTATCCATGTCACGGGTTCCCTTACGTGGTCGGTGGCGCTCTGTATAGACAGCTTACAGGACCATTGCTAGTTGGCAGCAACATCAGTCTCTAACGGGCGTAATCAGTGAAGAGGGTTGCACAGGAATTTTCCAAGGCCGGGTGCCAGATTTTTACTTTCTGCACCTTGCTCAGGGTAGAAGACTAGTAGCTTTCGTGAGGCGGAATATCGGCGAGGCCATAGGGCGATAGGCCAAATCCGGTCAAATGTAAGGCGGTGCTTAATGCCCTGTGCTCTTGACCTGCCTCTCTGCGAGCCACATAACAGAATATCGTGGGGTAGGGGCCACCGTCCCTCTTATTGGCGCTGTAATCGCTTCGTAGGGCCTGGAAGCGCTATCAGCCGGTGGTACTGAAGGACAGTTCCAGGCGGGTCATCAGGCGAGAGACAGTCATCGGCTGGAAAGCACTTCCACGAGCCGTTGTCACGCCCTTGGCGTTAAGGCACTGAGCGATAGCGGCAAACGACATGCAGCCATCGTACAAGCACGCCTTGATATGGTGAGCGATGGCGTCAGCCCTGTTGTCTGCATTCGCCTTCTTGGCCCTTACAGCGGCATCATTCCCCACAGCCCAAGCCTTCGCACGACCTGCATCACGGCGGGCGATCTTCTCCAGGGCTTCGGTATCACCATCGGTAGCGAGTTTCTTCAATTCGGCCAATCCGGCCTTCGTGCGGGCACGGATCTTCAGCAGTTCTTCCTCGGCCAGTAGCGACTTAATGTTTCGCAGCAGGCCGCTGCTATGTACATCCTCTGCCTCAATGAACGTGTATTTCTTCTGCAAGGTTACGAAGTGGGCGTGATCCCGAGTGAGACGGTCGATGCGATGCACGACAACTGGACAGTTCAGTCCTTTAGCCATGGCGAGGGCGAGACGACACTGGGAGCGATCTTGAGGGTCGATGGAGCCCGATACACCTTCATCAGTGAAGTGGGCAACAATCTCCCATCCGTGCGTCTCCGCTGCGATCTTGATGGCAGCGAACTGGCCACCTACTGATAAACACTGGTCGTCTGTACTCATCCTTGCGTAGGCCACTACTTTCATCGCTTCCTCGCTCCGTCATCCAGAATGAGCTCATCTTAACATATTGCTGACGACCGTCTATGAAATGTTAAGTCGATGTTTGCGTTTTCATTGATGGTGGTGTCAGCACGGCGACTACCTAGTCTCTTTGCCTAGCGCGCTCTCCATGGTTATCGCACCGGCGAACGCTCGCATTTTGCTAATGACTTAATATTTGAGTGGTTAATGTGCTGGGAAGGGACTCTAGCTTAGTCCTGCGTTGGTCAATCCCAGTATTTCTGGGCTACCGATTGAGTTAGCTGGTGACAGGGTCGCTAGCAGGGGCAGGCGAAGATTAGATACGCATTAGTTAAACCAAGGGCGAACAGCGGGTAGCCGCAATCGACCCTTTGCAGCCGTTCGAGGTGTCTACGAAAACGAGGTCGATTCAGTTCGACATCTTTCGGGGGGCGCAGGACTCGTTCCTGGGACCCCTGAGAATGAACTCACTGGCGTCCGTGGAGGCGAGTTACCTGTGGTGACACCGAGTTGATGTCGCCAAGCTCCTTCACCATGTAGACCGCAGACGTCGGGCAGAGGCTGTTGAACTCCTCCGAATTGGAATTGCCTTTGGGGCTTGGGATCGGTCTCTGTGCTCATATCCCCGAGCCTCGAAGAAGTCGGGTGCTGTAGTGGTCAGCAGATGAAGGCTCTGGGCTCCGTCAGCTTCCGCTATTCGTTCAAGTGCTCTGAGCAGCAGGGTACCGATCCCTGACTTTCGCTGGGCCGGTACGACAACCAGTGAGCGAATCAGACGAGTCCGGCCACTTCCTTCAATGCCCCCGTATCCCAGCTCCGTTTCTCCCCGGTGAAAGGAATAGAACATTCGGTCGGGCTGCAAAAGGTCTTGGGTCGGCAAGCCCGCTGCAGTCAGATGCGCAGCCATGCCTTGGATTTGATCGGTACCAAGCAATCGGACAGAGATATCAGACTGGTTCATTGGGGACTCTGGGGATGGTATCGACGGCCAGTATAGGTCCCATAGCGCGGACTTTTTCCAGTTTTATGACGTCCCGTAAGGCGAGGCGGTTATAAATATCTGCTTTACCGCATATCTGAATCGGCATATATTCGGATTTCCAGATATTGGCCCTACACGCATTCCCCAGGAGGTCACATGCGGGAAACACTGACTCCCCCCATCGTTTTCAAATGCCTGGCTGATGACACCCGGGCCCGGATGACCCTGCTGATCGCCCGTGAAGGCGAACTCTGTGTCTGCGAACTTACCCACGCGCTGGAGCTGAGCCAGCCAAAGATATCCCGGCATCTTGCCCAGTTGCGCGAGGCTGGAATCCTGATGGATCGCCGCAAGGGTCAATGGGTGTACTACCGACTGCACCCCGAACTGCCGCAGTGGGTGGACGCGATGCTGAAGGGTGTGGTCGATGCCAACCAGGAATGGTTGAGCTCTGATGCATTGCGCCTTGCCGAAATGGGCGAGCGGCCGCAGAGCCCTGTTGCTTGTGCTTGAGACTTCCCTTCGCTGATTGAGTTGTAGTCATGCTGATCGCATTTTTGATTTTCCTGGTGACGATCGTTCTCGTCATCTGGCAGCCCAAAGGCCTGGGCGTGGGCTGGAGCGCCGCACTGGGGGCCGTCGTGGCGCTGCTGGCGGGCGTCGTGAGCGTGTCCGATATCCCCGTGGTCTGGCAGATCGTCTGGAACGCTACCGCCACTTTCATCGCCGTCATCATCATCAGCCTGCTGCTGGATGAGGCGGGGTTCTTCGAGTGGGCGGCATTGCACGTGGCCCGCTGGGGCAATGGCAGCAGCCGCAAGCTGTTCGCCTTCATCATCCTGTTGGGCGCCGCCGTCTCGGCTCTATTCGCTAACGACGGTGCGGCACTGATCCTGACCCCGATCGTCATCGCCATGCTGCTGGCCCTGCGCTTCTCCCCGGCGGCGACGCTGGCATTCGTCATGGCGGCTGGCTTCATCGCCGATACCGCGAGCTTGCCGCTGGTGGTTTCCAACCTGGTGAACATCGTTTCCGCCGACTACTTCGGCATCGGTTTCAGCGAGTACGCCTCGGTCATGGTGCCGGTGAACCTGGTTAGCATCGCCGCCACCCTGGGAATGCTGCTGTGGTTCTTCCGCAAGGACCTGCCGCGTACCTATGAACTCGACCAACTGAAGGCTCCCGAGGCCGCTATCCGCGACAAGGCGACGTTCGTTGCCGGCTGGTGGGTGCTTGCGCTGTTGCTGGTCGGCTTCTTCGCCATCGAGCCGCTGGGCGTTCCGATCAGCGCCATCGCTGCTGCCTGTGCGCTGATCCTCTACCTGATCGCCGCGCGTGGGCACGTGATTTCAACCCGCAAGGTGCTCAAGGACGCGCCTTGGCAGGTCGTGGTGTTCTCGCTTGGCATGTACCTCGTGGTCTATGGCCTGCGTAACGCCGGCCTCACCGACTACCTGACGCAGATCCTAAATGTCTTCGCCGGCTACGGGATCTGGGGCGCCTCCCTCGGGACGGGGCTGCTCGCCGCTGGCCTGTCGTCGGTCATGAACAACATGCCCACTGTGCTGGTAGGGGCCTTGTCGATCCATTCCGCCGAGGCCAACGGCATCGTGCGCGAGGCCATGGTCTACGCCAACGTCATCGGTTGTGACCTCGGTCCGAAAATCACCCCCATCGGCAGCCTGGCCACTTTGCTGTGGCTGCACGTGCTGGCCCGCAAGAACATCGTCATCACTTGGGGTTACTACTTCCGCACCGGCATCGTCCTGACGCTGCCGATCCTGCTTGCCACCTTGGCCGCATTGGCCATCCGCCTGAGCTTTTGAACCGGAGATACCTGATGAAAGTCTTGTTCATGTGCACCCACAACAGCTGCCGTAGCATCCTGTCCGAGGCGCTGTTCAATCACCTGGCCCCCGAGGGTATGGAAGCTGTGAGTTCTGGCAGCTTCCCAAGCGGCAAGGTCAATGAGCGGGCACTAAAAACATTGGAAGCCGCCGGTATCCCCACCGCTGGTCTTTCAAGCAAAGCCTCGGATGCCTTCGAGAGTTCTCCTCCCGACATCGTTGTCACCGTGTGCGACCGCGCTGCCGGCGAAGCCTGCCCGATCTTCTTCGGTCCATCGCTCAAAGCCCACTGGGGCCTGGCCGATCCTTCAGCGGTCACCGGGAGTGAGACAGAAATCGAAGAAGCCTTCCAGACCACACTTGCGAAGATCGATGAGCGCGTGCGCGCCTTCATTGCGCTGCCTTTCTCGCAACTGAGCCAGGACGAACTGAAAGCCGAACTTGCCCGAATCGGCGCGCTGTAGGCCCTGGATCAATGGAGACAGAAATGAACGACCACCTGCCAAATGTCCAACCAGAACTGATTGATCTGCCGTCGCTGGAGCGGCTGGCGCCGAAGGATCTTTCCACACACAAACCGCGCATCCTGTTGCTGTACGGATCGACCCGCGAACGCTCATTCAGCCGCTTGATGGTCCAGGAAGCTGCGCGCCTGCTGGAAGAGTTCGGCGCTGAAACCCGTATCTTCGACCCTTCCGGCCTGCCGCTGCCGGATGACGCTCCGGACTCCCACGAGAAGGTGCTGGAACTCCGCGAGCTGATGCAATGGTCCGAGGGCCAAGTGTGGTGCTCCCCCGAGCGTCACGGCTCAATGAGTGCTGTCTTCAAAGCGCAGATCGATTGGGTACCGCTGGCCATAGGCGCCGTTCGCCCAACCCAGGGCAAGACCCTCGCGGTGATGCAGGTGTGTGGAGGCTCGCAGTCTTTTAACGTGGTGAACCAACTGCGCGTGCTTGGCCGCTGGATGCGTATGTTTACCATCCCGAACCAGTCGTCGGTGCCAAAAGCCTTCCTGGAGTTCGATGAAGCCGGACGCATGAAACCGTCGTCTTTCTACGATCGACTGGTCGACGTAATGGAGGAACTGACCAAGTTCACGCTGCTGCTGCGTGATCGCCAGGATTACTTGGTAGACCGCTACTCCGAACGCAAAGAGTCGGCGGAAGAACTATCCAAGAGAGTCAATATTCGGTCTATTTGAGGTCATGAGCATGTCGCATCCTTACTCATTGAAATCCTTGCCCCATGCTCCGGGTGTACGGGTTTTACGCCTTGTCCGGGCACCCAGACCAGCGCTCTCGCTGAAAGCCTGGATACGCTCAAGCAGGCCGGTGCCGTAGCGCTTGTTACGCTGATGTCGGACGCAGAGCTTCAGGAAAACGGAGTTGCCCAGCTTGGCATCGCGGCCAAGCAGCATGGGTTGGAGTGGTTCCAGCTGCCGATCGAGGATGATCAGGCTCCTGATCAAAACTTCGAGGCTCGGCTGGGAGAGATTCGCCACCAGTTGGACGCTTTGCTCGCTTCCAACAAGGCCCTGGCAATCCACTGCAAGGGCGGCTCCGGCCGCACCGGGCTGTTCGCTGCCCGTCTGCTGATCGAATCCGGAATGCCGCGCCGCGAGGCGATCGCCTGGGTGCAGGAGCTTCGCCCTCGGGCGATTCAGAAGCCTGCGCACATCAACTACATCAACCAGTTCGGCGAAGACTGAGCGCTCCAGCCAGACAGGAGAAACCATGGCCACCGAAGGCGAACTACTCGATGTCATCGTAATTGGCGGCGGGCAGTCCGCGCTGACGGTGGCTTATTTTATCAAACGGGCCAAGCTGTCGTGCCTGCTGCTCGACGCCGAAGAGGCAGCGGGCGGGGCCTGGCGCCATGGCTGGGACTCGCTGACGCTGTTCTCGCCCTCCGCTTGGGGCTCGATCGCGGGCTGGCCGATGCCGCCAGTCACCGAAGGTAATCCCGATAGGGATCACGTGGTCAGCTATCTGGAGCAGTACGAGGCACGCTATGGGTTTCCTATCGTTCGCCCCGTCAGCGTCACGGCGGTGGAGCGAACCGGGCGTGGCCTTCGTGTGCGCTCTAAGGACCGCGACTGGGAAGCCCGTGCCGTCATCAGCGCGACGGGGACCTGGAGCAAGCCCTATGTTCCGGCCTATCCGGGAATAGAGCTGTTCCAGGGGCAGCAGATTCACTCTGCCCATTACCAGTCACCAGAGGCTTTCCAAGGAAAGCGCGTGCTGGTCGTTGGTGGTGGCAACTCGGGGGCGCAAATCTATGCGGAGCTGTCCGAGGTCGCCGACGCAACGTGGGTAACCTCGGAGGAGCCGGCGTTTCTGCCTGATGACGTCGATGGCCGGGTGCTGTTCGAACGGGCTACCGAGCGCCTCAAGGCTCAACAGGAGGGCCGTGTTATCAACGCACCGGTCGGCGGGCTTGGCGATATCGTCATGGTGCCCCCGGTGGTCCGGGCCCGCGAGCGAGGAGCCCTGCGGTCTGTAAGGCCTTTTGTCTCATTCACGCCTGACGGGGTCGTCTGGCCCAATGGTGAGAAAACCCAGGTCGATGCGGTGATCTGGTGTACCGGTTTCCGGCCGGCTCTGGATCACTTGCGGGACTTGGACGTGCTGGATGACAGCGGTAAGGTCGAGGTTGACGGGTCGCGCTCTATTCGCGAGCCGCGCCTCTGGCTGGTCGGATATGGCGACTGGACCGGCCTGGCCTCGGCGACGCTGATCGGCGTCACCCGTACCGCGCGCAGCACCGTAAACGAAGTAGTGGAATACATGAACAGCTTGGAGCAGCCGGATGCATAGCGGAATCGAGATTCGTGTCGCCAGACCAGAGGATGCAGAAGAGATCCAGATCATCTACGCGCCCATCGTGCTCAACACGGCTATCTCATTCGAAGAGGCAGTGCCGAGCGTGGAGCAAATGCGTGAGCGGATCTCCACGACGCTGCAAACCTACCCGTATCTGGTGGCTGTGCGAGAAGGACGAGTAGTCGGCTATGCCTACGCCAGTCAGCACCGCGCGCGTGCGGCGTACCGGTGGGCGGTGGATGTGACGGTGTATGTCGCTGAAGGGCAACGCCGCAGCGGGATTGCTCGCCAACTCTATGACGTGCTGCTGCCGGTTCTGAGGCGTCTGGGATATCGCTCGGCGTATGCCCGCATTGCCTTGCCGAATGAAGGCAGTGTCGGGCTGCACGAGCGATTCGGCTTCCAGCACATCGGTACGTTTCCGCAGGTCGGATTCAAGCTCGGTGCTTGGCATGATGTGGGGTATTGGCGGTTTGATTTCGGTGACGAAGGCCTTCGCCCCGAGTCTCCAATAAGCTTCCTATCCCAAATACCAATGCCACGTTAGAGCGTCCCAGTGAGTTTAGCTGTCTTCCGCGAAAGGCAGCTATGGGTCGTACCCGGACGCTCACTGATGTGGATAGAAATCGCGGCAAGTCGCACGAGGGGCGGTTCTTGGTGAATCGGACAGTTCACATCCCTTCAAACAGAGCGGCAATGCTGACGCCTAAAGCGTCGGCCAGCACCTTGATGGCGTTGATTGATGGGTTGGCCCCGCCCGTCTCGATCCTTGACATGTAGGTCCTGGCAAAGCCGCAACGATCAGCAAAGGCTTCTTGGCTCATGCCCATAGCCACACGCAGCTCCCTAACACGGGTGCCGAACTGGTGTTGAAGCGCAGGGGAAGGTGGGGGTGCAGGCATTCCCCAATGGTCCGGGGATGTGATCTAATCGTGAACACACTAATCGTGACATCCGTCGAAGGAACTACCTTCCTAGGGTGCCCAAGGATCCCATCGATGACCGAGCTAGCCTCAAATTCCTCTGCTCCCCAAGGCGCGGTGTACTTCAAGCCTGAAGCAATGACGCACATGCTCAGGCTGGTGCTTTCTGATCGCTCTGCTGGGGCAGTCATGCTTGCCCTGTGGTCGAACGTGGGCGAAGGCGGAACAGTACGGGTTACACAGGCAGCCATCGCCCATGAGTGCGACATAACCCTACGTAAGCTCTCTAAGGAGCTCACTTACCTTGTCGATGGCAGCTGGATCGAATTGGTAGATGTGAGCATCGAACCGGGCGGTCCACTTGTATGCACCATTAACCCTGTCGTTCTTCAGATGATGAAGCCCGAAGAACGGGTATGAGCGTGAGCTGACTGGATGATCCTTGCGGGCCTTCTTGCAGCGTTCACGAGGTTCACCAGAACGGCGTCCTGTGTATCTGCTCATCTGTGCACTGACCGCCATCCAGCAGTGCTCGCCACATTGATTAAAGCGAGGCGGAGCAACAGTGCTATGAGCCTTAACTGTCCAAGTAATGTGCTAACGCTTCGTCACGGAGTGATACTCCTTCTATTTTCAGTCAGGTAGGGGGTGGTAATGCACCACACCGCCCTGCATATTTAGTATTTTTTAGAATGCCTTGCGGCATGGTAGCTATAGAAGCGGGGGTAGAGGCGAAAGCCCCCGACCTGCTTAGGCTGAGCTGTAGGTTTAGATGTAACGTACCGTTACTGCGTTATGCTGCACTGATGCCTGTGAAGTTAAAAGCAAGACCAAGAGTGGGGAAGGGGTTGTGCCCCCCTCTTCCCCTGCTTAATAGAGATTGTTTATTCTGATACGTGTGTGCGTGGTAGGTAGCCACTTTCTTATATTATCTGTCGTTAATTGGTGCTGGTTGACCCCCTATGCCAGGCTCAAGGTCAACCTCGCCATACCATTTTTTGACCGTGTTTTTGGATATTCCCAGCTGCTTCGCAATGGTCTTTTTTGGAGTCTTGGATCTGATCATTATTAACGCCGCTTGTTTCATAGGGTGCTCTGTGTTATTAGCCGGTTCGGAATGCTCATCATTCGCTCCCCATAGCTTGTTGAATTCCACAGACATATCCAAGGATTGAATGATCGCTGGATGCCGCTCAAGATATAGAGCAATACCTCGTAACGCTATTCTACTTGCTTCGACAACTCGCTCTATTTGTCGGGTGCACATAGGATTCCGGTCGTGGTTTAGCAATTTCTCTGCTGCAGCTGCTGTTGAGATTATAGGTAGTCGAAGCACTCGCATTACGTCTTCGAGAGAGACGCTTAGCTTCCCGTTAATCACGCCTGGCCCTGTGTGTATTGCCCCGAATGCGATGTCATCTAGCCAAGGTGTTGGGTGTTGTTCTATTTTCAAAGTGTATAGCACTGCCGCCAAAGGATTGCATGTGACTTGCGGTTTTCGTCCGAGAGTTGGCTGCTTGTTTGATTTGCTAACTTGACCCGCTGGAGGTAACTCGATGAACCTGGGTGGGTGCTTCGATTGAGGTGGCGTTACGTCAATGGGTGCTATAGATCCATCATCTTCGATGTTGCAGCGCTCTCGTGAACTTTTTTGGATTGCCTTTGTGTACACGATAGGTTCGGGGGTGTAGGCAGAAGTTGTATATTCACCGTAATGTTCCCCTGTGATCTTGTCGTAGACATGACATCCCTCTAGTGCTGTACGTGCTTCTGCTACTCTTTTTCGTGCTGTTTCGCGGTGTGACAAATTCAGTGCTCTATCGGTAATGCCTGTTTGCAGTTTTTGTATCTTGGCGCTGTTATATATGTTAAGTCTCTAGGTGTCATAGGAGTCTTCGTCGTATTTGGTGGGGCTGATAACCCCCGAATTTCTCAGTGGACTTAAAAGTTTTCAAGTTAAAATTCTGAAGCGTGGGCCGGTCGTTGATCTTTCTTATCGATCTATGCTTATTATGCTTTGTTATCCGGCGATCTATAGGGCTAGGTATCTTTAACTTGTTTATAGTGTCGCTGGATGTCTATGGGGTGGGTCGCTCGTTGAGTTTGCGTTTATTACGCTGCTCATGGTAGACATCCAAGCATGCTTGCAAGTCATCGGCGTAGAAATCCAAGTGTTTCCCATTTTCTAGCAAATCATATTTTTCATCTTCTGAGAGAACCCCTTCGAAGGTTCTTTCAACCCATTTCTCATGCACATTCTTCATGTACTTTGCATGCTCACGAACATCAGACTCTTTACCGTACCCAGGGCTGTATGAGAGTGGGCTAATGATCATAGTGCTGCTATCACGTATCACCCAGTCATCGGCATGGAACGGGATGGCGCAAGCGACTCCAACACAAGTCAGGCCGATCTCCACAACAATGTGCGCGGTACATTCATCCATGCGGCGGCAGAGATAGTCACAGGCCTCAAGGCTGCCGCCTGATGAAGATAGCTGAATGTAGACTTCATCGTTTTCTGTGGCGTTAGCGAGAATTTGGGTTAGCTCGTCGTATTCGTCGATTTCTCCAATCGGTCCGGTTATTGGAACAACGTATTGAGCGTATGTTAGTTTCTTGATGAGAACGTTCTTCGAAGGGTAAATGGTTAGAAGTTTTTGCGGTTGGGTAATCATGTTTTCAGTGTTCATTTTGGTTTCTTAAAGTGATGAGTGTCCGTGGCTCGGTTTAAATATTTACTGGGCTTGGTCGGTGTCACATCGATTTATTGTGGCTTCAGCGTGGTTGCTGCAGTGATGCTGTTCAGGTGCTAGTAATCAGATTGCTACCTAAGGGACTGCTATACAGTGCGCGAGTTAAAGTGCTAAGGGTGGCTTGTTCAGATACGAGTCACCCCTGAAGCGTATGTCTTCCAGGTCGGTTCATGAAGTCGCCCAGGCAGAATGTCACTTCTATTCTAGCGCTCAGTTGAGTCAAAGCTATCTGTGCAGCAAAGGACGGCTGTGAGTTCAGTGCTTGGTTATTTATAGTCCAATACGACCATGCTTATCGATAAACTTTTTAAGCCAGATCAGTCCCTTTCCAGTTACAAGTGGAATTGGCTTGGGGTTACGATTGCCATCGGAATCCTCATAAAAACCCCACTCTACTTTAAAGCGCCCGCGGTCCAAGTGTTCCTGATATGGGAGGTTCTGCTTGTAACCACCTGCTGTCAGCACTCCGTGCTTGCGAAGGTAACGAAGAAGCCGTGTTTTCCCAGTATCCAGCGTCTTGGCAATGACGCCAAGGTTGAATACGTCGTTTGTATCCTGGATGGTGTCATAAAATTCAACCTTGTCAGCGTTCTCGTTGAGCTTTTCGTAAAGCTCACGTAACTGCTCTTGGTGGTCGAATACAAACTGCTCAAGGATGGATTGCACCATATTGGACCCCGAGATCATGATGTCAGGGTCGCAGTGACGCAGTTTAAAACAAGGTACTACCGTACCCGTGCTGTCGGTAGATTCAGTCAGGAATTTACTTGGGCAGAGATTAAGGCTTTTTAGTGCTGCGTAAATTTCCGACATGACCTGAGAGTGCGTTTTACCAGCTAGCAGTGCTACTTCCGTGCTATACACGGTCGTTGAAATCACTTGGTTGAACTCAGTATTCACGGTTACCGGTGGCACATATGCGCTATCGCTCTGGCGTTGTGGTGTGGCCCGGCGATGATGGCGAGTGGTGAAGTGACTGTTCTGTTGTATGCTATATTTCTGAGTCATAATGTAACCTTATTTGGGGTAAAGCTCTCCCGTGCTCTATATGTGAGCATATGTTCTGGGAGAATATATTTAATGTTCCTTGCGGGTGTGATGCTTGTTTGGCTGGCTAATGCATTGTGCTTTTCCTTCAATAGGGTATATGGGGTGTAAGTGTTGGTTGTTTAATTGTTTATGTCATCATATTTCTCTTGCTGTCGATGTGTGGAAAGCGTATTGGCTTTCAAGGTTGGCATAATAAAGTTGGTTGCTTGTTATGCTGGGTATAACAGTGCGTGGTACAGCGTTCTTGCTGATAGTCCGTCGTCGCTCTGTGTGGCGCCATCCTACCGAAGTTGGATTCTAATGCAATGCTTATTTGAATTTAGTTTTGGCGCTACATGTGGTATGTCCCGTATTTTTTGGCTTATCTCGGTGTTGTTAATTTAAGTTTGCCATATTCGATCTTGAAATTTGCTGGTTAATACCCCGGTATGGCGAAAATGTTAATTAATCTATCTCAGCTGGTAGGCGCATATGGTGCAAGTGAATGAGTGCAGCATTAGAGGGTTGACCGAGAGTGAGATGTATGTGCTTCAGAGCATCTGCCATTGCGCGTATGGGGCTTCGGCTGCCGTGGATCCTGAAGGTCACCGCCGCGTCCTCGTGGCCGGCTATACGCTTGATCAGTGAGTCTCGAACCCCGCCATCACGTAGGAAGACAATGAGCGTATGGGTGGAAGGCTCGGCAGGTGTCTTGGCATCAGTGCCGCCCTGATACATTACGTAGCGGCCGAAGCGCCTTGAGTGAGTATGGCTCTGCTTCCACAGCGGCTATCAGTTCGCGGAGCAGGAGATGAGGTCTAACCCATCCCCGCTTTTGAGTTCTGAATACCACTAGGTTTCAGGTGCTAGGCAGTAGTCCGGCGGCTTTCGCAAGGCTAGGGATCTTTTGTATTTCTTGCGCCATTCGGGACAGGGGGTTAATGCCGTAGCTGTCCCCAACGTGCCCTGACGCATGGCCAGTGATCCAGTCGCTTACTTCCTTGGGTATGCCGTGTTCCCTGGCAAGAGTTTTGAAGCTGTGCCGGAAAGCATGCAGTGGGTTGCGGCCTGGTTGGTAGACCCCGCACCGCTGAGTAATTGGACGCCACGACTTGGAGACGATCCCTGCAAAGCCGTCGCTCACTTTTACTAATTGAGGGAAGACCCTTGTCCCTGGCAAACGGCCTTGTACGAGGGTCAGTAAGCCTAGGGCGATCAGGTCGGGATGAACAGGGATCTCCCTGCGGCTGCTGTCAGTCTTAACTGACTTGTCAGGTCGGTCGTCGATAATCCGAATGAACCACGAGCCCCCTGCGTGCTGGTGGATGTCTTCGACGTACAATTGAGCTAGTTCCTCACGTCTCCCACCGGTGTAGGCAGCGATCAACGGAATCCAGAACACTGCACTTCCTGGTCTACCTTCAGCAGTTCGCAGCCGCTGAAATTCAGGATGGCTGAACAGCGTAACCAGTTCGTTCCAGTTGTAGCCCCGGTTGTCGTCTAAACGTCGTTTCGCTTTTCCCGACCCGAGGCGCTTGTGAATGCGTGAAGCAGTTATGGGGTTGGTTTCGAGCAGACCGGAATCGACGGTGAACGCCATCACCGATGATAGTCGTGCCAGCAGTAAGCGAGTGGACGAGGTAGCCAGCGGCTTTACGTTGGGATCTGAGGGCTGGATCAAGTTGGCAGCGAACGCATGGATATGGGAGGGCTGAATCGAGGCGATTGGTTTGTCACCCATGTCAGAGATGAACCGGTTAACTGCACGGCTGTAGTCCACTACGTGGCGCCTCGAAACGTACTCTGACCTACCAGACATGGAGATGGACTGGACGTAGCGGGTGAGGGCTTCTGACAGCCTTATGGAGCTTTCTTTGAGAGCGGGCAATAAAGATGTGGGTAGGGGCTTACTTACCGTCTTTGGCTTACAGGGCTCAACGTAGAGGCCCTGGCGGGCATCATTGAACACCCGCTCCGACTCCGCATACGCAACGGCGAATGCAGCCTTCGCTTGCTGGTGGTTTCGAGTGTGCAGCGAACGGCGAATCTCGGTCTTGCCGATGATGTGCCTGAGGTCATCCGGCACCCTGCGACGTAGGTAATAGATGCCAGAGTCGGGGTGCCTGAATGGTTGAGCTATGAGTGCCATGTGTACCAGCCTTGTGTATCAGTGGGCTGGGAAAGGGCACTGCTTACGTGGTTAACGAGCGCTCGAAATGGACTGCTTCGCGATGGATGAGTCGCCCTTCTCGCGTACCCAGAACAGCGTCGCACCTGCCACGGCGGCAGGCATCATCAGGATGTTCACGAAAGGCACCATCAGCGCCAGGTAGGTGATCCCGCCAAAGCCCAGGCTCTGCCAGCGTTTCTGGCGCAGCCAGGCAAGCATGTCCTGCCATGTCATCTTGTTGTTGTCGGCTGGATAGTCGATGTACTGGATGGCCATCATCCAGACGCCGAACAGCAGCCACAACGGCGCCGCGACGATATTCACCACAGGGATCAGCGAGAGCACGAACAGGCCGATGGCCCGGGGCAGGAAGTAACCCAGCTTGCGCATTTCGCGGCTCAACGTCCTCGGTACCATGGCCATCAGCTCACCCCAGCTGAAGGCGGGGAAGTTGTCCTGCCCGCGCACCACCACCTCGACCTTTTCGGCCAGGAATCCGTTGAACGGCGCGGCAATGATATTGGCCACCAGCGTAAAGGTGAAAAACACCATCAGCAGCACAAGCACGACAAACAGCGGCCACAGGATGTAGGTCAGGAAACTCAGCCACTGCGGGAGGGCGGGCATCAAGGTGTCCACCCACAGGCTGAACTGATGGCCGGCAAAGTAGACAAGGCCTCCGAAGAGCACCAGGTTGATCACCAGCGGGAGCAGCACGAACAGGCGCAGGCCTGGGCTCAGGACCAGCTTCAACCCTTCGCGCAGGTACTGTGGGCCAGAGAGGACGGGGGCTTGCATCATGGAGCTCCGGAAAGATGGAAAACGCGCCGACCTTACCGAGTTTGACGGCGCGGCGAAAGCTGGGCAGGGCACGAGAAACGGCCTGTAACAAAAGCTCGAGGTGCTTTCACCGTCCATCCAATAGTCGACGGGTGAAGTCGGAGTGCATGGAATAGAGCCTGTCTATAAGGTGGATTGTAGAAGGATATTTCCTTAATCTCTGCCACCTCGCTAAAGTGCGCACAACTTTTCAACGCCTTCGGATCCTGTCTTTAAGGAGATTCCATGAGCATTCTGGTCAACAAGCAAGCCCCTGATTTCGACGCAGCCGCTGTACTGGGCGACGGTTCGATCGTCGACAGCTTCAAGCTTTCGTCCCTGCGCGGCAAATACGTCGTCCTGTTTTTCTGGCCGCTGGACTTCACCTTTGTGTGTCCGTCTGAAATCATTGCCCACAACAACCGCATGGACAAGTTCCGCGAGTTGGGTGTCGAAGTAGTGGGTGTATCCATCGACTCGCAGTTCACTCACCATGCCTGGCGCAGCACGCCGGTCGAGAAGGGTGGCATCGGCGAAGTCGAGTTCACCATGGTCGCCGACGTCAAGCACGAGATCACCCGGGCCTACGGCATCGAGCACGAAGCGGGCGTGGCCCTGCGTGCCTCGTTCCTGATCGACCAGCAAGGCGTGGTCCAGCACCAGGTGGTCAACAACCTGCCGCTTGGCCGTGAAGTCGATGAGATGGTCCGCCTGGTCGAAGCCCTGCAGTTCACCGAGCAGCACGGTGAAGTCTGCCCGGCCGGCTGGCGCAAGGGTCAGAAAGGCATGAAGGCCGACGCCAAGGGCGTGGCCGACTACCTGGCGGAAAACGCCAGCAGCCTGTAACGCACTTTCGCCTTTCAGGACCTGCGGCCAACGGCCTTCCCCAAGCGTCGCGCAGGTTCTTTTTTATTACAGGAGCCCGTCATGTCCGAAGCACGTCATTCGCGAGTCATCATCCTCGGTTCCGGCCCTGCCGGTTACAGCGCCGCGGTCTATGCCGCCCGCGCAAACCTCAAGCCGCTGCTGATCACCGGCATGCAGGCCGGCGGCCAGCTGACCACCACCACCGAAGTCGACAACTGGCCGGGCGACCCCCATGGCCTGACCGGCCCGGCGCTGATGCAGCGCATGCAGGAACACGCCGAGCGTTTCGAGACCGAAATCGTCTTCGACCACATCAACGCCGTCGACCTGGCAAGCAAGCCCTACACCCTCAAGGGTGACAGCGGCACCTACACCTGCGACGCGCTGATCATCGCCACCGGCGCCAGTGCCCGTTACCTGGGCCTGCCATCGGAAGAGACCTTCATGGGCAAGGGCGTTTCGGCCTGCGCTACCTGCGACGGTTTCTTCTACCGCAACAAGCCAGTGGCAGTGGTCGGTGGCGGCAACACCGCTGTGGAAGAAGCCCTGTACCTGGCCAACATCGCCAGCAAGGTCACCCTGGTGCACCGCCGCGAGACCTTCCGCGCCGAGAAGATCCTGATCGACAAGCTGCAAGCCCGTGTAGCCGAAGGCAAGATCGAGCTCAAGCTCAATGCCACTCTGGACGAAGTGCTCGGTGACAACATGGGCGTCACCGGTGCTCGCCTGAAGAACAATGACGGCAGCAGCGACGAGATCAAGGTAGACGGCGTGTTCATCGCCATCGGCCATACCCCGAACACTTCGCTGTTCGAAGGCCAGCTGACGCTCAAGGACGGCTATCTGGTCGTGCAGGGCGGCCGTGAAGGCAACGCCACCGCGACCAACGTCGACGGCGTGTTCGCTGCCGGCGACGTGGCCGACCATGTCTACCGTCAGGCCATCACCTCCGCAGGTGCCGGCTGCATGGCGGCTCTGGATGTGGAGCGGTACCTGGATGGGCTGCAGAACGTGTCGTTCTAAGACGCGTTTGCAGACATGAAAAAACCGGCCAGTTGGCCGGTTTTTTCATGTCTGGCAGAAGCCTCAGAGACTCAAGCGCATCGACAGATCCACTGCCTTCACATCCTTGGTCATCGCACCAATGGAGATGTAATCCACACCCGTTTCGGCGATGACCCGCAACGTGCTCTCATTGACTCCCCCACTGGCCTCGAGCTTTGCCTTGCCGGCAGTGATGCGCACCGCTTCGCGCATCTCGTCGAGGTCGAGCTCGTCGAGCATGATGATGTCGGCGCCTGCGTCCAGCGCTTCGCGCAGCTCATCGAGGCTCTCGACCTCGACCTCCACGGGCTTGCCGGGAGCGATGCGCCTGGCGGCCGTGATCGCCTGGGCGATCCCGCCACTGGCGGCGATGTGGTTTTCCTTGATCAGAAAGGCGTCGTACAGCCCGATACGATGATTGTCACAACCGCCACAGGCCACTGCATACTTTTGCCCAAGTCGCAGCCCAGGCAAGGTCTTGCGGGTGTCGAGCAAGCGCACCCCGGTATCGGCGACCAGTTCGGCCAATGTGTGCGCACGCGTAGCGACGCCCGAAAGCAGCTGCAGGAAGTTGAGCGCCGTGCGTTCGCCGCTGAGCAGTGAGCGGGCGGGCCCTTCGAGATGAAACAGCGCCTGGTTGGCCTTGGCCCGGTCACCATCGATCACCTGCCAGTGCACTGCCACGCGGGGGTCGAGCTGACGGAATACCGCATCGACCCAGGCCGTTCCGCTGATCACACAGTCTTCGCGGGTGATGATGGTGGCCTTGGCCAGGCGTTCGGCCGGGATCAGTTGGGCGGTAATGTCGCCACTGCCGATATCCTCGAGCAGCGCGCGGCGCACGTTGGCTTCGATTTCGGCAGTCAGGTCGGCGAGGCGTAGGTTCGGCATGGTGGACTCCACAAGCTAGGTGCGGGCGATTATAGGGCAGGGGTGGGCGCTGTACAGCAGCTGCAGAAACGACCTTTGGTCAGACGCACTGAGCATTTTGCTCAAATGACTGTCTATGAGCCCAGACGAACGGCGCGCTTGGCGGCAGACCCGCTTTGCCTGATAATCGCGCCTCTTATTTGGCGTCATAGCTTTGACGACACGTTGTCCACTTTGGCAACTACCCCAGCAAGGAGTTTGGGATGCGTAACGATGGCAAGGTAGTGAGCCTGGCGGCGGCTAATCTAAGAGGGCTGCGTGCGCCATTGCCTTGCTTGCCTGTACTTTTGCTGCAGGTGCGTGACAAAGCCGCGCTGCAACTTCGACAGTGCCTGCAGGCGCTGTTCGACAATGCCGACGATACGCTCTTCGAGATGGCCGACAAGGCCATGGGACCTCTCGAGCAACATCTGTTTTTCGAAGCGATGCGTGACCTTCGTCTCAAGCGCAAGAACATCGAGCGTGAGTTCATCGATACGCTGCACGACGCGTTCTCTGCCATCGGCCGTCTCGACCCGTTGATGCGGTTGCCCGATGCCCCCGGCCACGGCAAGGAAGAGCAGGAGCGTAAGATCGCCATTCAGGGCATGGTCGAGCGTGTGCTGGCGCGTGACAGGTTTGTGCTCCAGCAGTTGTGCCTGCGGTTCCAGACCCTGCTCGGGCAGCCGGTCGACGAGCACTGCCATCCGCTGGCGCCCGCGAGGCTGTGCAGATTCTTCCTGCAGGCAGGGCGCAACCTTGGAGTCGGATTCAAGGTCAAGCTGATCCTTCTCAAACTGTTCGAGCGCTATGTGTTGCGCGATATCGAGCTGGTCTATGGCGAAGCCAACCAGCTGCTGGCGGTGGCCGGCGTGCTGCCGGAGCTCAAGCCCGCGCCGCGCCGCCGCGCCGAGGATCGCCAGCGAGTGGCCCCGCGAGACCCGGCCAACCAGTCCGAGGAAGAAGAGCTGCACGAAAGCAGCGCGGGGCGGGCCTTTCTCGCGTCACTGCAGCCTTTGCTTGCCCCAGCGCGTGGGCGAGTCGCCCCGCGTTTGCACAGCAACCAGCCAGCCTCGCCCATCGCCACCGGCGACCTGTTGCGCCTGCTCTCGCACCTGCAGCACTTTGTGCCCCCAGTATGCGAGGGCGAAGAATTTTTCCCTGGGCAGCAGCTGGAGCAACTGCTGCTGAGGATCAGCGTGCGAAGCGGCAACCGCCGGCAGATTGCCGTTGCCGATGAAGACCTGATCAACCTGGTCGGCATGTTGTTCAACTTCATCCTCGACGACAGCAATCTGCCAGCCATGCTGCGGCGGATGATCGCCCGTTTGCAGATCCCGTACATCAAGGTGGCCCTGCTGGATGCGACCTTGTTTACCCGTGCCAGTCATCCGGCGCGCCGGCTGCTCAACGAGATCGCCCTGGCGGCGATGGGCTGGGAGGGCAATGGCGAGCTGCAGCGAGACAGCCTGTACCTGCGCATCGAGCGGATCGTGCTGCGCCTGCTCAACGATTTCAATGAAGATACGCGTCTGTTCAGCGACCTGCTCGCCGAGTTTCTCACCTACAGCAGCGAGGAGCGTCGGCGCAACGATCTGCTTGAACAACGCACCCGCGATGCCGAGGAGGGCCGCGCGCGGACCTTGCTGGCACGCCAGCGGGTCCAGCAGGTGCTCAACCAGCGCCTGCATGGGCGGGTGTTGCCGGAAGTGGTGGTGCAGATCCTGGTTCAGGCCTGGAGCCAGGTACTGATGCTGGCCTGCCTCAAGCATGGCGAGCGGTCGCGGGCCTGGGCCCAGGGGCTGCTGACCATGGACGCGTTGCTGGACAGTGTGGCGCCTCACCGAGAGCCCCTGGCGCGTCAGCAGTTGCTTGAACAGGTGCCCAGTCTGCTCAAGGCGCTGCGCGAGGGACTGGCGGCGATTGCCCTGGACTCGAACGCGACTCGCGAATTCTTTGCCCAGCTTGCACAGTTGCACCTGCGTGCCTGCTCAACCCATGACCTTGGGTTGTCTGCGCAAGACAACGCGCTGAAGGAGATCCTGGTTCGGGACGAAATCGTCCTGGTCGTTGGCGAAGAACCCGCCTGCGCGCCTTTGCTGCAGCTGGACGAGCATCACCCGCAACTGCGCCAGTTGCAGCGGCTGCGCGTGGGTTCCTGGGTCGAGGTGCGCGATGATGGCGCGCCGATGCGCTGCAAGCTGATTGCCTGGATCGCCAGCAGCGATCGCTTCGTCTTTGCCAACCGCCACGGCGTCAAGGTCCGCGACTGGAACCGCAGCGGGCTGTTGATGGCGCTGCGCCGCGAGGATGTGCGGCCGCTTGACGACGGACTGCTGTTCGACCGCGCGCTTCACGCGGTGGTCGAGCGGTTGCGGGGCCAGCCTGGATTGTGAGTCGGCGCGCAATCTCGCATGCAACCGTCACAGCGTCGGGGCATACTGAGACAACGTCCATGTGTGCCAGGATCCGCCCATGCATTTGAACCGCGAAACAGGCTGGTTCACCGGTGTCACCCACTGCCCCTCACCCAACTTCAACGCCCGCGCCGACGGCGAGCACATCTCCCTGCTGGTGATCCACAACATCAGCCTGCCGCCTGCCTGCTTTGGCACCGGCAAAGTGCAGGCGTTTTTCCAGAACGCCCTGAACCCGGACGAGCACCCCTACTTCCAAGGCATCCAGCACCTGACGGTGTCGGCGCATCTGTTTGTCGAGCGCGATGGGGCGGTCACCCAGTTTGTCTCGTGCCTGGACCGTGCCTGGCATGCGGGGGTGTCGCGATTCGACGGGCGCGAGGGCTGCAACGATTTTTCCATCGGCATCGAGCTCGAAGGCACTGACGAGCTACCGTATACCGATGCCCAGTATACGGCGCTGGAGCATCTGACCCGGCTGATACAAGCGGCGTGGCCGGCGATCGACACCCAGCGGATCCAGGGTCACAGCGATATCGCACCTGGGCGCAAGACTGATCCGGGGCCTGCTTTCGACTGGCTACGCTATCGAGCGGCCCTGCAAGATTTCGAGGACAATGCATGAGTTTTCTGGTGTTGGTGCTGGTGCTATGGGTCGAGAAGTTCTCTTCCTTGCGCCACCGGCTGCAGCGGGACGGTTTTTTCTTTAGCGAGCTTGTGCGCCTGGAGCGCAGTGGCAAGGTTCATCCCTGGTGGACCCTGATCATTCTGGTGCTGGCGCCGGTGGCTGTGCTGGTGCTGCTGCTGCATGTGCTGGAACCGGTGGCCTACGGCTTGCTGGCCTTGCCCGTGCACCTGCTGGTGCTCATCTACAGCCTTGGCCGGGGTGATACCAAGGCTGCGCTTGGCCCCTTCCGCGACGCCTGGCGGCGCGGCGACCAGCAAGCCGCGCTGCATGTCGCCGAGCGCGACCTTGGCCTGGCCGCCGATGATGCCGAGGGCTTGCTCGAGCGCGTGCAGGGCCACCTGCTGTGGCAGGCCTACCAAAGCTTCTTCGCGGTGATTTTCTGGTATTTCCTGCTCGGCCCTGCCGCGGCGCTGGCCTACCGGCTTCTCGACCTGATTGCCGCCCATAGCCATCAACCGGCGCTCAAGGCCCGCGCCGGGCAGCTGCGCCATGTCATGGACTGGTTGCCGGTACGGGTATTGGCGTCGAGCTTCGCCTTGGTCGGCAACTTCATGTCGGTTATCCGGTTGATGTTGAGCGAGCTGCTGAACTGGCACATTCGCGCCGCCCAGTTGGTGGCCCGGGCCGGGCGTGTGGCCGACGATGCGCCACCGGCGCAGGCGGGGCCCCAAGGCCTGGAGACGCTCGACAGCCTGTGGGAATTGCTGCTGCGCTGCGCGGTGCTGTGGTATGCGGCTTTTGCCCTATGGACAGTGCTGGCCTGAAACGGTCGCGCGACAGGCCGGCTACCAGCCGAACAGTTCGCAGGCATTTCGGCTGGTCGCCTCGGCCAGCGTCTCGGGCGTGACCCCGATCAGTTCGGCCAGGGCGCTGGCGATCTCGGGCAGGTGCTCGGGGCTGTTGCGCTGGCCCGGAAACATCGCCGGGGCCATGTCCGGGGCATCGGTTTCCAGCACCAGGCTCTCCAGCGGCAGCCGTGCCACGGTCTTGCGCAGGCGTAGTGCCTGGGGCCAGGTGGCGGCGCCTCCCAGGCCAAGCCTGAAGCCCAGCTTGATGTACTCGCGCGCTTCTTCATAGCTGCCGGCAAAGGCGTGGATAACGCCACCACGCTCAAGCTTGTAGCGCTTGAGCGTGGCAATCACTTGGGCATGGCTGCGGCGAACGTGCAGCAACGCGGGCAGCTCGAAGTCCACTGCCAGTTGCAGTTGCGCCTCGAACAATGCCTGCTGGCGCTGCTTGTCCAGCTCGGTCAGGTAGTAGTCCAGGCCGAATTCGCCTACCGCGCACAGCTGGGGATCGCCCTGCAGGTGTTCCAGCCACTGGCGCAACTGCGGCAGATGCTCGGGGCGATGCTGGTCGAGGTATACCGGGTGCAGGCCATAGGCAGCATGCAGGCGGGCGTCGCCGCGCAGCAGGTCGTGGATGCGTTGCCAGTTGTCCTGGTACACCCCCAGCACCACCAGGCGCTCGACTCCGCGCGCGCTGGCGTTGTCCAGCAGGCGCGTGCGGTCGGCGTCGAAATCTTCGAAATCGAGGTGGGTGTGGGTGTCGATCAGACGCATGCCCAACGCCTAGCCGATACGCTGCTTGAACGTGCGGGCAATCGCGTGCACACCGGGCTCGTAGCGCTTGTCTTCGATGGCGGCCAGGGCCAGCTCCAATGCGGTCGCTGCAATCAGCCCATGCTGCTGGGCCATGGCGTTGACAGGCAGGGGCAGGAAGTCGAGCAACTGATTGTCGCCAAACGTGCCCAGTTGCAAGCTGCGCGAGCCGGCCGGACGGCCTTGCAGCGCATCGAACACCCCTTGCAGCAACACGTAGGACGTGGTCACCAGGGCATCGGGCAGCCCGTCCAGTTCATCGATCAGCTGCTGCATCAGATGCTGGCCGCAGTCGCGGCTGAAGGCGTCGCCCTGGTAGCGGCTTACCTGGCCGTCGAAGCCTTGCAGCGCCTCGTCGAAGCCCCCCGCGCGGGCCTGGCTGACACCCAGCTCGGGCCGTGCGCCGATCAGGGCGATCCGTCCGGGGGCGGTGGCGAGCAGGCTCCTGGCCAATTGCAGGCTCGCAGCGTGATCGTCGCTGATCACCGAGCAGAAGTGCCGCGGGTCGAGTTCACGGTCGATAGCGATCACCGGCAAGCCTTTATCCTGCATCTCGCGATAACTGTCATCGCCCGCGGGCAGGCAACTGGCGACGAACAGCGCGTCGCAGCGTCTGGCCCTGAACAGCTGTTGCAGCTGCCGCTCGCTGTCGGGCTGGTCATCGCTGCTGGCGATCAGCAGCTGATAGCCGCGCGCCCGCGCACCCTGCTCCAGCTGCTTGGCGATGCGCGCGTAGCTCGGGTTTTCGAGGTCGGGGAGGATGAAGCCCAGCGTGCGGGTGTAGCGGCTGCGCAATCCAGCGGCCTGTGGGTTGGGCGTGAAGCCATGGGCCTCGACCACCGCGCGCACACGCTCGACAGTGCTATTACTGATGCGTTGCTGTTCGGCCTTGCCATTGATGACATAGCTGGCGGTGGTAACTGACACACCAGCCAGACGGGCGATATCGCTGAGTTTCACCGAGTTTTCCTTGTTATTACCGGGGCTGCTCTGAGGCTGACCTGCATGTGTCTCCGATCCAGCCATTACAACGCAGGCGACTATTGTCTCAATTGTCCGACAGGATGGGGCTTTTTCAGAGGAAGATTATCGAGTACCGTGCCCGCTGATCTTGATTAATCGTTTCAGCAGGCGTTTTTTTACTGCCATGTCTGACGCCTGCGGCAAGGGTTTGCATAAAGCCCCCTTGTGGAATGTCCACAACAATACCTCAGTATCGTATACGTACTGTAAAGGAGAAGGTCATGCTAGAGCTCGCGAAGGAGCAGATAGCCATGGGCCAGGTCGCCGCAGGCAAGGCCGAAGCGCTGCGCCTGCTTGCCGATCGTCTGGTCGCTGATGGACTGGTCGCCGAGGGATATCTCGAAGGCCTGCAGGCGCGCGAGGCGCAAGGTTCGACCTTCCTCGGCCAGGGTATCGCCATTCCCCACGGCACACCTCAGACCCGCGATCTGGTATTCGCCACCGGCGTGCGCCTGCTGCAGTTTCCGCAGGGCGTGGACTGGGGAGATGGGCAGATCGTCTATCTGGCCATCGGTATTGCCGCGCGTTCCGACGAACACTTGCGCCTGCTGCAACTGCTGACCCGCGCCCTGGGCGAGACCGATCTCGCTGAAGCGCTGCGCCGGGCCACGTCGGCCGAAACGCTGCTCAAGCTGTTGCAAGGTGCGCCCCAGGCGTTGGCGCTGGATGCCCAACTGGTCGGCCTGGGCGTCGCGGCCGATGACTTCGACGAGCTGGCCTGGCGCGGAGCGCGCCTGTTGCAGCGCGCCGATTGCGTCGACAACGGCTTCGCCTCGGTGCTCCAGCAGGCCGAGCCGCTGCCGCTGGGAGATGGCCTGTGGTGGCTGAACAGCGAACGCCAGGTGCGCCAGCCGGGCCTGGCGTTCGTTACCCCGCAGCAGCCCCTGCGCTACCGCGACCAGCCCTTGAACGGGCTGTTCTGCCTGGCCAGCCTCGGCGCTGCGCACCAGGCGTTGCTCGAGCGGCTGTGCGAAGTGCTGATCGAAGGCCGTGGGCAGATGCTCTACCAGGCCACCAGCAGCCGGACCGTGCTCGAAGTCCTGGGTGGCGAGGTGCCGGCTGACTGGCCAAGCGTGCGCGTGACCCTGGCCAATCCCCACGGGCTGCATGCCCGCCCAGCGAAAGAGCTGGCGCAGCTGGCCAAAGGCTTTGAAGGCGAGATCCGCCTGCGGGTGCTCGACAGCAGCCAGCCAGCGGTTTCGGTGAAGAGCCTGAGCAAGTTGCTGAGCCTGGGTGCGCGCCGCGGCCAGGTGCTGGAACTGATCGCCGAGCCTGACATTGCTGCCGATGCCTTGCCCGTACTGGTAGCGGCCATCGAACAAGGGCTGGGCGAGGAGGTCGAGCCGCTGGCTGCGACGCCCGAGCCCACAGTGGCGCCGGTGCCTGAGGTGAAGCTCCAGGCGCCCGCCTTGGGTAGCCGCATTCAGGGCGTCGCGGCGTCGCCGGGGATTGTCTGCGGACCCGCGCATATCCAGGCCGAGCGCAAGATCGACTATCCCCTGCGCGGCGAATCGCTGCAGCACGAACGCGTGAAACTTAGCGGCGCACTGGCGGTGGTGATCAGCGAACTGCAGGTGCTGGTGCAGCGCAGCGACAAATCCATTGCCGAGATCTTCGTCACTCACCAGGAGATGCTCGCCGACCCGGCCCTGACCGATGATGTCGAGCAGCGCCTACGCCAGGGCGAGAGCGCCGCGGCGGCCTGGATGGCGGTAATCGAGGCGGCCGCGCGTCAGCAGGAGTCGCTCAACGACGCCTTGCTGGCCGAACGCGCCGCCGACCTGCGTGACATCGGCCGGCGCGTGCTGGCGCAGCTCTGCGGCATCGAGGATCACCCTGCACCGGAACAACCCTACGTGCTGGTGATGGCCGAAGTCGGCCCGTCCGACGTCGCCCGCCTGGACCCGGCGCGTGTCGCCGGCATTGTCACCGCTCACGGCGGAGCGACGGCGCACAGCGCGATCGTCGCCCGGGCGCTGGGTATCCCGGCAGTGGTCGGCGTGGGCGAGTCGGTGTTGCTGCTCCAACCCGGGACCCAACTGTTGCTCGATGGCCAGCGTGGCCAGCTGAGCGTGGCGCCCGCCGAGCAGGACATCCAGCGTGCCCTGGCTGAACGCGACAAGCGTGAAGCGCGCTTGCAGGCGGCCTGGACCCATCGCCTGGAGCCCGCCATAACGCGCGACGGGCATGCTGTCGAAGTGTTCGCCAACATCGGCGAAAGCACCGGCATTGAGAAGGTCGTCGACCAAGGCGCCGAAGGCGTCGGCCTGCTGCGTACCGAGCTGATCTTCATGGCCCACCCCCAGGCGCCCGACGTGGCGACCCAGGAGGCCGAATACCGCCGCGTGCTCGAGGGCCTCGATGGCCGTCCGCTGGTCGTGCGTACACTCGACGTGGGTGGCGACAAGCCGTTGCCCTATTGGCCGATCGCCACCGAAGAGAACCCTTTTCTTGGCGTGCGCGGAGTGCGTCTGACGCTGCAACGCCCGCAAGTGATGGAGGATCAGCTGCGGGCCTTGCTGCTGGCGGCCGGTGAACGTCCCCTGCGCATCATGTTCCCGATGGTCGGCCAGGTTCACGAATGGCGCCAGGCCCGGACCATGGTCGAGCGCCTGCGCGAGGAAATCCCGGTCAGCGACTTGCAGCTCGGGATCATGGTCGAGGTGCCGTCGGCTGCCCTGCTGGCCCCGCAGCTGGCACGCGAGGTCGACTTCTTCAGCATCGGCACCAACGACCTGACCCAATACACCCTGGCGATCGACCGCGGCCATCCGAGCCTCAGCGCTCAGGCCGACGGCTTGCATCCTGCGGTATTGCAGCTGATCGACATGACCGTGCGCGCTGCCCATGCCGAAGGCAAGTGGGTGGGCGTGTGCGGCGAGCTGGCAGCCGATCCGCAGGCGGTCGCGCTGCTGCTGGGCCTGGACGTGGACGAGCTCAGCGTGTCGGCCCGCAGTATTGCCGAGGTCAAGGCGCTGGTGCGCGAAACCGATCAACAGCAGGCCCGCGCCCTGGCGCGCCTGGCCTTGCAGCAAGACAGCGCCGAAGCGGTCCGGGCGCTGGTGGAGAACAACTGATGGCCAAGATACTCACCCTGACCCTTAACCCTGCCCTGGATGTCACCGTAAGCCTGGACGTGTTGCGTGCCGGGCACGTCAACCGCAGCCAGGCGCAGCACAGCCATGCCGCCGGCAAAGGGCTGAACGTAGCCCAGGTGCTGGCGGACCTTGGCCACGATGTCACGGTCGGCGGCTTTCTCGGCCGCGACAACCTGCAGCCGTTCGAAGCGCTGATCGAGGCGCGCGGTTTTACCGACTGCTTCGTGCGCGTGGCTGGCGAGACCCGCAGCAACCTCAAGCTGGTCGAGGCCGATGGCCGCGTCACCGACATCAATGGCCAAGGCCCTGTGGTCGACGAGGCTGCACAGGATGAACTGCTGCGTGTGCTTGCACAGGTCGCGAGCGGCCATGACGCCGTGGTGGTGGCTGGCAGCCTGCCGCGCGGCATCACTGCGCAGTGGCTGCGCCAGCTGTTGCTGCAACTCAAGGCCCAAGGCTTGAAGGTTGCCCTGGACAGCAGCGGGGAGGCCCTGCGCCTAGGGCTCGAGGCTGCGCCTTGGCTGGTCAAGCCAAACACCGAAGAGCTCGCCGAAGTGCTCGGCCAGCCAGTGGAGGGCCGCGCCCAGCAGCGCGCCGCGGCCGAACGCCTGTTGGCCAGCGGCATCGAGCATGTGGTGGTCTCCCAGGGCGAGCAGGGTGTGAGCTGGTTCACCAACGGCCAGGCCCTGCACGCGCAGCCTCCCCAAGTGCGGGTGGCCAGTACGGTTGGGGCGGGGGATTCGCTGGTGGCGGGCATGGTCCATGGCCTGCTGCACGCCCAGGCCCCTGCGCAGACCCTGCGCCGCGCGACTGCGATCGCCGCGCAGGCGGTCACCCAGATCGGTTTCGGTATCCGCGACCTCGAGCAACTGGCGCAGCTCGAAGCCGCGGTGCAACTGACAGAAGAACAAGAGGGTTGCCGATGAACATTGCGATTATCACTGCCTGCCCGAACGGCCAGGTGTCGAGCGTGCTCAGCGCGCGCTTGCTGGCTGCGGCGGCGCAACAGCGCGGCTGGGCCACCTGTGTTGAAGTCCAGGATCCGGAGCACCCGGAGCGGCGCCTGACGGCCGCCGAGATCGACGCGGCCGACTGGGTGCTGGTGGTCAAGACCGGTCCCGTCGACCTGTCCCGCTTCGTTGGCAAGCGTGTCTACCAGAGTACGCCTGCCCAGGCGCTGGCCGACCGTGAAGGTTTCCTGGAAGTCGCGGCAGACCAGGCGCAGTTGCTGGAGGCTGTGGACAACGCCGAGCCTGAAACCGCCACCGGTGTGCGCAAGATCGTCGCTGTCACCGCGTGCCCGACCGGTGTCGCGCACACCTTCATGGCGGCGGAGGCGTTGCAGCAGGCCGCGCAGCAGATGGGCCACCAGCTGACGGTGGAAACCCAGGGCTCGGTCGGCGCGCGCAATCCATTGTCCGCCGAGGCGATCGCCGAGGCCGATGTCGTGGTGCTGGCGGCCGACATCGAGGTGCCGACCGCGCGTTTCGCCGGCAAGCGGATCTACCGCTGCGGTACCGGCATCGCGCTCAAGCAGGCCCAGCCTACCCTGACCAAGGCGCTCGCCGAGGGCAAGGTGGAAGGCACCGGCGCTGGCGCTGCAACTGCAGCGGGCAGTGGTGAAAAGGCTGGGGTCTACAAGCATCTGCTGACGGGCGTGTCGTTCATGCTGCCGATGGTGGTGGCCGGGGGACTACTGATCGCGTTGTCCTATGTCTTTGGTATCGATGCCTACAAGGAAGCCGGCAGCCTGCCCGCCGCCTTGCGGCAGATCGGTGCACAGGCCGCGTTCCAGCTCATGGTGCCGCTGCTGGCGGGCTACATCGCCTGGTCGATCGCCGACCGTCCCGGCCTTGCGCCGGGGATGATCGGCGGCATGCTGGCGACACTTCTGGGAGCAGGCTTCATCGGTGGCATCGTGGCCGGCTTTCTTGCCGGCTACTGCGCCAAGGCCATCAGCCGTTGGGTGCGTCTGCCCACCAGCCTCGAGGCGCTCAAGCCGATCCTCATCATTCCGTTGCTGGCCAGCCTGTTCACGGGACTGGTGATGATCTACGTGGTCGGCCAGCCGGTCGCGGCCATGCTCGATGGCCTGACCCGCTTTCTGGACAGCATGGGCACCACCAACGCCATCCTGCTCGGGGTGCTGCTTGGCGGCATGATGTGCGTCGACCTTGGCGGGCCGATCAACAAGGCGTCGTATGCATTCTCCGTCGGCTTGCTGTCGTCCTCCAGCTTCGCGCCGATGGCCGCGACCATGGCCGCTGGCATGGTGCCGCCAATCGGCCTGGGCATCGCCACCTTCATCGCCCGGCGCAAGTTTGCCCAGAGCGAGCGGGAAGCGGGCAAGGCGGCACTGGTGCTGGGGATGTGCTTCATTTCGGAAGGCGCGATCCCCTTTGCCGCCAAGGACCCGCTGCGGGTGATCCCTGCAAGCGTCGTCGGAGGTGCATTGACCGGGGCACTGTCGATGTATTTCGGCTGCAAGCTGGTGGCGCCGCACGGTGGGTTGTTCGTGCTGCTGGTACCCAACGCGATCAACCACGCGCTGCTGTACCTGCTGGCGATTGCCGCAGGCAGCCTGGTAACGGCGGTGGTGTATGCGCTGCTCAAGCGCAGTGAGCAGGTAGAGCTGGCGGTGGCGCCGGTGCAGGGGTAACCGGCCGGCGACACTGTTTTGAAACTTACCCCCGATGCTTGCGCCGCAACGGCGCAAGCAACTCCCCAAGCCCGTTGTGATCGATCTCGTGCATCAGCGCCAACAGCGCGCCGATCTCCCCGGGGGGAAACCCCTTTCGTGCAAACCAGCCCAGATAATCGCCCGGCAGATCAGCGATCAACCGGCCTTGGTATTTGCCATATGGCATCTGCCGGGTGACCAGCAGTTCGAGGTTTTCCGGCTTCATGGGGCCTGCCTGAATATTTCAAACCGGTGACCTTACTGCAATCTGCACGAAGGCCAAAGGACAGTTCATGCAGAACGCCGTGAATCGAGAGGTTCAATCTTTTATAAATGCTTGATTTAAAACAATATTTTATTTTAACAAAAGCTGGCACAAAGGCTGCTCTGTAAAACAGGACTTCCACCTGTGCAACAAGGAGATTTGCCATGAGCACCCCGAACAAAGACGTGATCGACGTACTGAACGACCTGATCGAGTACAGCAAGGACGGCGCCAAGGGTTTCCGCGAGTCGGCGGATGACGTCAAGGACACCCAGCTCAAGACTTTTTTCCAGACTCGCGCCGCAGAGTGCGAGACCGCTGCATCCGAACTTCAGGCCGAAGTTCGCCGCCTGGGTGGCGATCCGGAAACTTCCACTAGCGTCACCGCCGACCTGCACCGTGGCTGGGTCAACTTCAAGTCGATGTTGACTGGCAAGGACGAAACCGCCGTTCTGAACGAAGTCGAGCGCGGTGAGGACTACGCCCTCAAAGCCTACAAGGAAGCCCGCGAGAAGCTCGCCAAGCACCAGCTCACCGCCACTGACCCGGTCTACTCCCTGGTAGAGCGTCAGCTGCAGGGCGTGCAACGCAACCATGACCAGGTCAAGGCGCTGCGCGACGCCGCTCGCGCCCGCTCTTAACCGAGCGCCGTCTCTACCCGGTTGCGGCCATTGGCCTTGGCCCGGTAGAGCGCCTCATCCGCGGCACCCAGCACGCTCGCGAGATCCTGCTGGGTTCCCGGGATGAATACCCCGATGCCGATGCTCACGGTCACAGGCTGTGTGTCACCGGCAAACGGCGGTAGTGTCTCGACACCCGCACGTATTCGCTCTGCCATCTGCAATGCCCCCGCCAGTTCCGTTTCCGGCAATACCACCTGAAATTCTTCCCCACCGTATCGCGCTGCCAGATCGGCCGGGCGGCGAATGCTGCTGTCGATGGCCTTGGCCACTTCGCGCAAAGCGCTGTCCCCCCCGGCATGGCCATGGCGCTGATTGAAGGCCTTGAAGTGATCCACATCCACCATCAGCACTGCCAAGGGCTTGCGGTTGCGTTGAGTGCGCGCCCATTCCTGGCTCAGTACCTGATCCAGGTGACGCCGATTGGCAAGCCCCGTCAGGCTGTCGGTGGCGGCCAGGTCCGCCAGGCTCAGTTCGGCGGTGTGGCGGCGGCGCAGCTCGCGTCCCAACAGCAACGTCAGCCAGAGAATCCCGACGCACAGCACCCCTGTGGCAGCGCTGATCACCTGCGCGGTACGTCGCCATGACGCAAATACCTCATCGGCAGCCTGTACCACCAACACCATCAGGGGCAGGTCGGCGACCTGGGCAAACGTGTAGATCCGTTGAGTGCCGTTAACGGCGGAGGTGCTGACGAAGGTACCGCTCTTCTCGCTCAGGAACCGCTTGAAGTTGGGGCGCTGGCTGAAGTTCGCGCCGATCAGCGGATCTGACGTCCGCGTGGGTTGGCGGGCGAGCAGTTGGCCGTCGGTATTGAACAGGTTGATGCTGCTCTCGGAACCGATGTCGAGCCGCTCGAACAGCTCGGTGAAATAGGACAGGCGCAACGCCCCGGCCGCCAGTCCCGAGAATTGGCCATCAGGCCCCAGGATGCTTCGGCTGAAACTGATGCACCAGTCCAGTTCGCCCAGGCGCGCCTTGAACGGCGGGCTGATGACCAGCCCCAGCCCGGGATCACGACGATGCAGGCGAAAGGGTTCGGTGTCGGCGAAATTGGCCTTGCGCGGCACTGCGCTGGTGGAATCACCGACTACATCGCCTTGCGCGTCGAGCCAGAGGATATCGCCGCGCATCGGGGCACTGAAGGCCTGGTTGAACAGAATCTGCTGGCGCAGCTCGGCGGGTACCTTGAGCAGCTGGGGATGCTGGACGGCCCAGATCAGCCCGCGCAGGGACTGGTCGTAGAGTTCGACGTTGCGCACGATGTCGCTCTCGATCAGCTGGACGATATTGCTCGAAGAGCGCGCGGCAGCCTGCTCGACGCTGTCGCGTTCGCGCATCAGGAGGTAGCTGACGATCGCTACTATAGCGAGCACGGCCACGCAACTGCCCAGGGTCAGGAGCAGTTCCGGATGCTTGTGGAAGATGGATCGCGCGGATCGGGTGGACGTCATGCTCGCTACTGCAAAAGCCCTCGAATTGTAAGGGTATAGTCATGCGGCGGGCATATTCTAGGCGTCAGGCATTTGTCGGACAATACCTGAGGCTGTTGTCCGACAAAATGAACCCTGACGGCGTGGGATCAGAACACGTCTAGCGGGTAATCGACTATCAGCCGGTACTCATCGACGTTGTTGTCGACCTGCGAGTAACCCTGGCTGACCCGGTGGGTCGCCCAGCGCAACTGCACCGAGAGGTCCTTGAAGTCGCCCTCCTGGACCACGTACTGCACGTCAAGGTCGCGCTCCCAGTGGCGGGCGTTCTCGCCGTCGGCGTTGTACCAGCTGCTGTAGCTCGCGCTGTCCTGGGCGGCCTTGGTCATGTCCATCTCGCCGCGCGAATACGACAGGGTGGTGCTCAGGCCCGGGAAGCCGAAGCCGCTGAAGTCATAGCCGTACTGCAGCTTCCAGGAGCGCTCGTTGGGACCGTTGAAGTCCGAGTACATGCGTGAATTGTCCAGGAACACGCTGTCGCCCAGGTTGATGTAGTCGAACGGCGTGTTGCCGTTGACCCGCTGGTAGGCCGCGCTAACGCTGTGGTAACCCACGTTGGCGGTGAGCGAGAAGCTGTAGGTGTTGTTGTCGATCTTGCCCAGCAGCGCCTGGCCGGTGTCCTGGGTGTGATAGAAGTGCAGCGCTGGGGTCAGGCTCAGCTGCTCGTTGACCTCATGGGTGTAGCTGAAGTCGAAGTAGTACTGGTTCCAGATATCCTCGAGCTCGGCCGCGTACAGGCTGGTGACGATGTCCGGATTGGCGTTCCACACTCCGCCTGCCCAATTCATGTGCCGGCTCTTGCTGCCCTCGGGGAGGCTGCCGTAGAAGGTGTCGATACGACGATGGCCACTCTGGTTGTACGGTTTGGTAAAGCTGGCCTGGCCCGCTTCGAGCATCAGCCCGTCGATACTGTGGTTGGTCAGGCTCACGCCGCGGAACGTCTGCGGCAGCATGCGCGTCTCGCCACCGGCGATTACCGGGTTGCTGAGAAACAGGTCCCCCGCCTTGAGCTCGGTGTCAAAGGCCTTGAGCTTGATCGCAGCGCCCCCGGTCGAGAATGAACCCGGCGCCTTGTTGCGCTCGCCGTCCTCGTCGAAGCTGTCCGGCAGGATGCTGGTACCCGCGTGCCCGCCACCGCCGTCGAGCTTCAGGCCCAGCATGGCGTGGGCATCGATACCAAAGCCCATCACGCCTGGCGTATAGCCCGACGAGAACTTGGCGATGAACCCCTGGCCCCACTCGCGGCTGTCAGCGTTGCCACGGTCGCGCTGGTTGCGGTTGAGGTAGAAGTTGCGGGCATTGAGGTTCAGGGTCGAACCTTCGACAAAGCCCTCGGCGGTGTCGCTGTCGGCCTGGGCGGTGAAGGGCATCGTTGCAGCCAATGCAACGAACAACGGGGTAGAACGCAAAGCAGTGGACACCGGTACAAACTCCTTTGATCTGACGTCGAGGCAGTTTTTATTGTGTGAAAAACGCACTTCTTGTTGATGGGCGTCCCAGCTCTACTGGTATTTTCGACACACAAAAAAAAGCCGCTATTGGCAGCGGCTTTAAAAGACTAACACATCGCCGCCCGAGGCTACCATGTGTGGGTCGAGGGAACAGGTTGCTGTATCCGGGCGCCGATCAACTATCGGAAGCTTCATCGCTGACTGCCTGAGAGGCCGTCTGCCGTGCATCTTTTGCCGCATCGGAGTGTTGCGCGGCGTAGGCGTCGCGGGCCTCTTGATGAACAGCGGCGAGTTGGGCATTACGGGTGACAAAGGCCGGCGATTCTTCTGCCATGGCCAAGGGCGACAACAACAGGGAAGACAGGACGAATACGCTGGCAATACCCATACTGTTGGACATTTGAAACTACCTTCTTGCGGAGCAAGTGCTAATTAAGACCCCGCTAAATTAGTCCGCAATTGCACGTCGAAACAGTGTCGGGCGGGATAATCACTATTGCAGCCAATGTAACAATTGGGCTGGAAATACCTAGTTTTTTGTCTCAAAGCCGCGTAATTGACGTCTCGGCGCGCGCAGACGCTCCAGCGCCAGGTAGATGACCGGCGTGGTGAAAAGGGTCAGCGCCTGGCTAACGAGCAGCCCTCCCACCACTGCGATGCCCAGCGGCTGGCGCAGTTCGGCACCGGCACCGAAGCCCACCATCAACGGCACCGCGCCGAGCAGCGCTGCCAGGGTTGTCATGATGATCGGCCGAAAACGCGTCAGGCAGGCCTGATGGATCGCCTGCTCCGGCGTCAAGCCCAGGCGGCGCTGGGCGTCCAGGGCGAAGTCGATCAGCAGGATGCCGTTTTTCTTGACGATACCGATCAGCAGCACCACGCCGATCAGGCCCATGATGCTGAAGTCCTGCCCCATCACCCAGAGCAGCGCCAGCGCCCCCAGGCCAGCAGAAGGGAGGGTGGAGATGATCGTCAGCGGATGGACGAAGCTCTCGTAGAGCACGCCGAGGATGATGTACACCGCCACCAGCGCTGCCAGGACAAGCCACGGTTGGCTCGACAGCGAGCTCTGGAAAGCCTGGGCCGCGCCTTGGAAGTTGCCGCTGATCGACTCGGGCATGCCCAGCTCGCGCTGGGTGCGCTCCAGTATCTGAACCGCATCGCCAAGGGCCACGCCAGGCGCCAGGTTGAACGACAGGTTGGCGGCCGGGAACAGGCCGTCATGGCTGATCGACAGCGGCCCGGTAGTCGGCGGCGCGACTGTGGCCAGCGCTGACAGTGGCACCATTTCGCCGCTCAAGGGCGAGCGCAGGTAGAAAAAATTGAGGCTCTCGGCCTTGCCACGCTGGCGGGCGTCGAGCTCGAGGATCACTTTGTACTGATTGGTCTCGGTCTGGAACTCGCTGATCTGGCGCTGGCCGAACGCGTCGTACAGGGCCTGGTCGACGTCGGTAGTGGTCAGGCCGAAGCGGGCCGCGGCCTGGCGGTCGATGTCGATGCGCGTGACGCTGGCACCCAGTTGCAAATCATTGGACAAGTCGCGCAGGGCCGGGTTTTCGCGCAGGCGGTCGGTCAGACGCTGGGTCCACAGGTTGAGCGCCGCGCCGTCGTTGCTCTTGAGTACGTACTGGTACTGGGTGCGGCTGGGGCCGGAGCTGAGATTGATGTCCTGGCCTGCGCGCAGGTACAGCACCACGCCGGGCACCTCGGCAAGCTTGGGCCGCAGTCGGTCGATAAGTTCGCTGGCCGTCACGTCGCGTTCGCTTTGCGGCTTGAGGGCAATCCAGAAGCGGCCGTTGGCGATGGTCTGGTTGCTGCCGGTGACGCCCACGGCATGGGAAAACGCACGCACGGCTGGGTCCGCCTCGATGATCCTGGCCAGGGCCTTGTGCTTGTCGATCATGGCCGGGTAGGAAATGTCGGCGGCGGCCTCGCTGGTGCCAAGGATGAAGCCAGTGTCCTGCAACGGGAAGAAGCCCTTGGGAATGGCCACGTAGCCCCCCAGGGCCAATGCGAGGGTCACGAAGAACACGCCCAGGGTCAGGCGCTGATGGGCCAGGGCACGGTCGAGGCCCCTTTCGTAGCGGCGCAGCAGACGCTCGCCGAAGCCGCCGTGCTGCCCGGACGGTGCCTTGCGCATGAACAGCGCGCAGAGCGTCGGCGCCAGGGTAAGCGACACCACCACCGAGATCAGGATGGTGAACGTGGCCGTCAGCGCGAACTCCTTGAACAGCCGGCCGACCACTCCGCCCATGAACAACAGCGGGATGAAGGCGGCGATCAGCGAGAAGCTGATCGACACCACGGTGAAACCGATCTCGCCCGCGCCCTTGATCGCGGCAGTGCGGCTGTCGTCACCCGCCTCCAGATGGCGGTGGATGTTCTCGACCACGACGATGGCGTCGTCGACCACAAAGCCCACCGAAATGACGATGGCTACCAGGGTGAGGTTGTTCAGGCTGAAGCCGAACACGTACATCAGTGCGCAACTGGCGATCAGCGACACCCCGAGCACGCTGGACACCACCAGGGTCGCCGACCATTGGCGCAGGAACAGCGCCATCACACCGATCACCAGCGCTACGGCGATCATCAGGGTAAGCTCCACCTCGTGCAGCGAGGCGCGGATGGTCTGGGTGCGGTCGTTGAGTATCGACACCTCGACCGAGGCGGGGAGCATTTCCTTCAGCCGCGGCAGAGCGGCCTGCACCCGGTCGACGGTCTCGACGATGTTCGCGCCGGGCTGGCGGAACACCACCAGGTTCAGCCCGGGCTGTTCACCGGACCACGCCTTGACGTAGGCGTTCTCGGCGCCATTGACCACGGTCGCGACGTCCCGCAGGTGCACAGGCGCGCCGTTGCGGTAGGATACGATCAGCCGGGCGTAGTCTTCGGGGTGAAACAACTGGTCGTTGGCGGCGATGGTCGAGACGCTGTACTCGCCGTACAACGCGCCCTTGGCCAGGTTCAGGCTGGTCTGCTGGATCGCCTGGCGCAGATCGGCCAGGGTCAGGCCGATGGCCACGAGCTTCTCGGGCTGGGCCTGGACGCGGATGGCCGGGCGCTGCTGGCCGGTAATGTTGATCAGACCAACGCCATCGATCTGGCTCAGTTGGCGGGCAAGCAGAGTCTCGGCGTAGTCGCTGAGCTCGTTGCCGGGCATCTGCGCGGAGCTTACGGTCATCACCAGCACCGGACTGTCCGCCGGATTGACCTTGCGCCACGTGGGCGGGTTGGGCAGGTCCTGGGGCAGGCGGGAGGTGGCGGTATTGATGGCTGCCTGGACTTCCTGGGCGGCCGTGTCGATGCTCTTGTCGAGGGTGAACTGCAAGATCAGGTTGGTCGAGCCCAGCGCGCTGCTGCTGGTCATCTGGGTCATGCCCGGGATGGCGCTGAACTGCACCTCGAGCGGTGTAGCCACCGAGGAGGCCATGGTTTCCGGGCTGGCGCCGGGCAACTGCGCGGTTACCTGGATGGTCGGGAAATCCGCTTCGGGCAGCGGTGCCACCGGCAGGCGGGAAAAGGCCACGGCGCCGAGCAGCACCATGGCGAAGGTCAGCAGCACGGTGGCCACCGGGTGATCGATGCACCAGGCCGAGACCCCATTGCGTCCGGTCATGGCTGGCGCCTGCGCTCGGCGTCATCGTCATCGGCATTGGCATTGGCATCGGCCGGAGTATCGGGCGCGATCTCGACTCGTGCACCGGGCTTGAGCCGTGACTGGCCGTCGAGAATCAGCCGGTCACCGGCGTTCACCCCGGCGATGATGCTCAGGTCGCTGTCCTGGTGCAGCACCTCTACAGGCACGCTCTTGACCCTGTCGCCCTCCAGCCGGTAGACAAACTGCCCATCGATGCCGCGTTGCACTACCGGCGGCGGCACCACCAGCGCGTTCTCGTCGACTGCGGTGCGCAGTTTCACGGTGACCAGCTGGCCGGGCCACAGGCGTGCGTCGGCGTTGGCGAACTCGGCCTTGACCCGCACGGTGCCGGTGTTGGCCGACACCTGATTGTCGATCAGCGCCAGGTGACCCTCGCCGAGCAGGATGCTCTGGCCGTCGGCGTCCAGGTAGGCCTGCACAACGGCGGGTACCGGAGCCTTCAGCAGGCCTTGCAAGGTGGGCAGCATCTGCTGGGGCAGAGCGAACTCGACGGCGATCGGGTCGATCTGGGTCACGCTGAACAGGCCCTGGGTATCCGCGACGCGCAGGAAATTGCCTTCGTCGACATTGCGAATTCCCACCCGCCCGGTGACCGGTGAGCGAATCTGCGTGAAGGAGAGCTGCACCTGGGCATTGGCGATGGCCGCCTGATTGCCCTTCACCGTGGCCTGCAGCTGGTTGAACAGCGCCTGTTGCTGGTCGAGGGTCTGGCGTGACACACCGTTGTCGGTGCTGAGCACGCGGTAGCGCTTGAGGTCGACCCCGGCCACCTGCAGTTGCGCCTGGCTCTGGCCAAGCTGCGCTCGCGCCTGCTCGAGGCTTGCGCGTATTGCCCGGTCGTCGAGGGTGGCGAGCAGGTCGCCGGACTTGACCCACTGGCCTTCCTTTACCAGCACCCGGGTCAGCACGCCTTCGACCTGCGGGCGGACCTCGACGCTGTGCAGCGACAGCACCGAGCCGATCGCGCTGGTAATGCGCGGCACATCCTGCCTGACGACGCTGATCACCCGCACGGGCACGGCGGCCGAGACGCGGGCCGTTGCGGCGCTCTGGCGCTGGGTCAGCCAATAGGCAAGCACTGTCATGACCACGGCCAGCACGGCAATCAAGAGAAAGCGGGACGAAGGTCGCATGCAGGTCGGGCACCTAGCCTAGGGGAGGGGAACGGTTTATCCAGCGGGTAGAGGTGGCTCGGGACCGGAGGGAGCAGCTACCTGGAGGCAGCTGTCCACTCGCTCACGTGCGCACGCTGGTGCTGCTTGTCATAGAGGCACAATTCCGTGCCCGTACGGCCGTTCATGTGCGCCTGAGGATACCGGCCTTCGATCAGTAGCGCGCTGTAGCCGACCTGGTCGTCGAACTCCACCGGTTTGCTGCGGGCATGTGCATCCTTGAGCTGGCTGGCGGCAAGGCAGGTCTTGATGACCTGCTTGCGGTGCTCGTTCCAGGCTTCGGGGCTGGAGGCGTGGACGGCGCCGCTGAACAGGGCGCAGGTCAGCAGGGCGGTAGTCAGGTGTCTCATGGCAGGTACCGGCATGGCGTGCAGAGCTGCAGAGTATGCCCGACTCAGGCCGTGTGTTTCATCAATGCTCGGCGAATACCACCGTGCGCGCGGCGACCACAAGGCAGTCGGTGAGCTCCGGCGACGAGAACTTGGTCAGCACCGCGTTGGCGCCCGCAGCCCTGGCCTTTTCGCTGTTCATGGCGCTGTCCAGCGAGGTGTGCAGGAGCACATAGAGATGCTTGAAGTCGGGCGTCTCGCGCAGGGTGCGGGTAAAGGCATAGCCGTCCATCTCCGACATCTCGATATCCGACACCACCAGGTTTATCTCCTGCTCGGTCCCCTGCAGTTCCAGCAGCACATTGATCGCGTCCTTGGCGCTGCGCGCGGTGTGGCACTCGATGCCCAGGTTACGCAATGTGTGAACCGACTGCTGCAACGCCACCTGGCTGTCGTCGACCACCAGGATGTTGGCCGCAGCTAGCAGCGCGGCGTCCTCGCTGTCGAGCGCGTTGGCTGGGACATCCTGTGGCGCCGGGGTGATGCCGTGGATGACCTTTTCGATATCAAGCACCTGGACCAGGGCGTTGTCGACCCGGGTGACCCCCGTGATGAAGGCCTTGCTGCCCGAGCCGAAGGGCGGCGGCTTGATGTCGGTGCTCTGGCAATGAATGATCTTGCTGACCGCCTGAACGTGCAGGCCCTGGCGGGAGCGGCTGATGTCGGTGACGATCAGGCAGCCGCCATCGGGGTCGGCCAGCGGGCGCTCGCCGATGGCCCGGGACAGGTCGATCACCGACAGCGCATTGCCCCGCAAGGTCGCCACGCCTTTGACGTGCGGGTGCGACTCCGGCAGCTTGGTCAGTGGCGGGCAAGGGATGATTTCGCTGACCTTCAGCAGGTTGATTGCCATCAGCTTGCCGCTGCGCAGGGTGAACAGCAGCAGGGACAACGCGTCCGCGCGGGCATTTTGCTTGGCCATGGTCGGGCTCTGTCGGTGAAGTAGATGCCGGGTTATCGGCCTGCAATCGCGGTCCTTTAGCGGACCGCGTTGCTGTTCAGCGTTCGCGCAATGCCTCCTTGGCCCGGTTCAATGGCTTGACCAGGTAATTCAGGATGGTCTTCTCACCGGTGCGGATATCCACTGTGGCGATCATCCCCGGCACGATCGCGAAGTGCTTGCCGGCCTTGTTCTGCAGGCTGTCCTGTTCGGTGCGGATGAACACGCGGTAGTAGTAGATCTCGGGCTTTACCTCGTCCTGCAGGGTGTCGGGCGAGATGCCGACCACTTTTCCATCGAGGCTGCCGAACACCGAGTAGTCATACGCGCTGATCTTCACCTTGGCGGCCTGGTCGGGATGAATGAAGGCGATGTCGCGGGGTGCGATACGGGTCTCGATGAGCAGGCGCTCGTCCATCGGCACGATCTTCATCACCTGCCCACCGGGTTGCACCACTCCACCCAGGGTGGTCACCTCGATGTCCTTGACGATGCCGCGCACCGGCGAGCGCAAGGTCAGGCGCGTCAGTGAGTCATTGCGACCGCGCATCACCGCGGCCAGGCTGTCGGCCTCGGCGCTGGCCTTGGCCAGCTCTTCGCGGGCGCGCACCAGATAGTCGGAGCGGGCTTCGGTGGCCTTGAGCTCCAGCTCCGAGCGCTGGCGGTTCAAGCGGATCACTTCGACCCGGCTGGAGGCACCCATCTTGGCCAGGTTCTCGGTGATCTTCAGCTCGCTGCGCACAAGTCTGAGGGAATCCTCGATACCAGCCAGTGTTTGTTCGAGGCCGCGGCGGCGGGTCTGGTAGAGCGCGGTCTCGGCCTCGACCAGATCCGCCGACTGCTTGAGGTCGTCAGGGAATACCAGCGGCTTGCCTGCGACTTCCGCGCGCAGCCGCGCCACGCTGGCCTTGGCCGCGAGGTACTTGGCCTCGCTTTCACCGACGCTGGACTGGGACTTGGTCGGGTCGAGCTGGGCCAGGATCTGTCCGCGCTGGACCATGTCGCCCTCGGCCACGTTCATCTGCGCGACGATCCCGCCTTCGAGGGTCTGGATCACCTGCTCACGGGAACTGGGGATCACCTTGCCGGTGCCGGTGGACACTTCGACCACCTCGAACCAGGCCGCCCAGGCCAGGAACGCCGCCAGCATCAATGCACAGATGACGATCACCCGGCCGGCGCGCAGTACCGCGTGGTCATCCTGGCCATCAAGGTATGCAGAAGGAAGTTCGTGAGTGCTCATGCCTTGGCTCCCTGGCTCAGCCGTGCGAGCGCGGCGTCACGCTTGTCGTCGATGACGATACGGCCGGCGTCCAGCACCAGCACGCGGTCGACACGCTGCAGCACGCTCATGCGGTGGGTAGCGATCACCAGGGTGCGGCCCTGGGCGAAGCGGTCGAGGTTGTCGAGCAGCCTGCGTTCGGTCACGTCATCCAGCGCGGCGGTCGGTTCGTCGAGCAGCAGCACCTGGGGCTGGCGCACCAGCAGGCGCGAGAGCACCAGTGCCTGGCGCTGGCCACCGGACAAGCCAATGCCGCCTTCGAGTATCAGGTGGTCCATGCCCTTGGGCAGCTGACGGACGAAGTCCAGCGCCCCGGTGGCTGCCAGTGCGGCTACGAGCTCCTGGTCACTGGCCTGACCGGCACCCAGGGTGAGGTTTTCCCGAAGGGTGCCGTGGAACAGCCGGGCATGCTGGCTCAGCAGCCCGACATCACGGCGCAGGTCGGCAGGGTCCAGGTGGGCCAGGGCGATGCCGTCGAGCGAGATCTCGCCCTCGGCAAGGTCCATGGCGCCGCCCAGAGCCTGCAGCAATGTGGACTTGCCCGCGCCGTTGCGCCCGAGCACCGCAATGCGTTCGCCAGGCTGGATGTTCAACTGGCCGATGTTGAGTGCCGGGGTCGCCTCGGGGCTGTAGCGGAACTGCACCTGGCGCAGCTGGTACTCGCCGCGGATCGCGGGCAGGTGCACGCGTGCCTCGCCCTCGGGATGATCGACCGGCGACTGCATCAGCTTGTCCAGGCCCTCGAGCGCGACCTTCGCCTGCTGCCAGCGTGTCAGTACATGGGTCAGTTGAGCCATCGGCGCCATCATGCGCGAGGCCAGCATCGAGGCGGCCACCAGGCTACCGGTGGTGAGGTCGCCGGCGATGACCATGGGTGCACCGACCACCACCACTACCGCGAACACCGCCCCCTGGACGCTCTGGGTCCAGGTCACCAGGCCGTTGGTGAGGGTCCGAAGGCGCAAGCTGCTGTGGGCGCAGGCAGCGTTGTACTGGTTCCATTGGCGTTCGAAGCGGGCCTCGGCCTGCAAGGCCTTGATCTCGTCCATCCCCTGGATGCTCTCGACCAGCATGGCGTTGCGCAGCGCCGACTCGCGCATCGAGGCATTGGCCAGGCGCGCCAGGCGCCGCTGTGCCAGCAGGCCCGGCAGTACCATCGCCACCAATGCCGCCAGCGGGATGATCACCAGCACGCCTCCGATCAGCCAGAACACGAAGAGGAACAACAGGAAGAAAGGCAAGTCGGCCAGCGCCGTGGCGGTGCTGGAGGTGATCAGGTCGCGGATCTGCTCCAGTTCGCGAAGCTGCGCAATGAATGAGCCGGTGGACTTGGGCCGTACCGAGTTGCGCAGGCGCAGGGCGTGGCCATACACCAGGTCGGATACCCGCAGGTCGGCGCGCTTGCCCAGCAAGTCGGTCACCTTCAACCGCAGCAGGCGCATGGTCAGGTCGAACACCAGCGCCAGCGCGACGCCGCCGAACAGCACGTACAAGGTTGGCAGCGATTCGGCCGGGATAACCCGGTCGTATACCTGCATCGAGAACAGCACCCCGGCCAGGGCCAGCACGTTGGCCACCAGCGAGGCGATCATCACCTGGCCATAGGGCCGCAGGTCGCGCAGCACGATACGCGCGAACCAGTGCCGGTCGTAGGGCGCGGTGTAGTCGTCGGTGCGCACATCGCGCAGTGGCCGGGCGGGGCGCAGCAGGGCAACGCGGGTGATGCGCCCGGCCAGGTCATCGCGCTGCAGCCGACAGGCCAGGCCTTGGTCGCCGGCGAATATCACCGACAGGCTGTCGTCCTCGGTCACGGCCTCGACCACGGCCAATTGGCCGTCGTCCAGTTCCAGCACCAGCGGGGTGCGCCATTGGCGCAAGCCCTTGGCGTCGAAGCGCACAAAGCGCAACGTCAGGCCGGCCTGGCGTGCCATGTGACGGAGGATTTCATCCAGCGGCCGGGCGTCCTCGACGGCCGCCAGGCGAATGCGCTGCGGCGAGACATCCAGACGGTAGTGGTGGGCGACTTGCAGCATCACTTCAAGCCAGGGACCCAGGTCGGGGCGCTCGGCGGCGGGCGCAGTCTCGCCAGGTTTCGCCAGGTTGACGGTATCGGTCATGGCAGAATCTCCACGCCTTGCAGGCTCAGGCCCTCAAGGCCCAGGGCAGGACGCAGGGCGCCATTGTTGTAGAGGCAGTCGATGTCCAGGCGCAGCAGGTCGGAGCGCGTGCCGGCCAGGTCGAAGCGTGACTGGTAGATCTCCTGTTCGGCGTTGAGCAGGTCGAGCAGCGGCCGGGTGCCGAGGTCGAGATACTGGCGGCCATAGAGCATGCGGGCTTCCTGGATACTGCCCTGGCGGGCTTCGAGCGAGCGCAGGCGGCGGCCAAGGCCCGAAGTTTGCGCCTTTGCCTCGGCCAGGCCGCGGCGGGCTTGCAGGCGAGCGGCGTCTTCGGCGGAGTCGGCGGCGGTCAGGGCGTGCCCGGCGGCGCGGGTACGGGCACTGGTCGCGCCGCCCTGGTAGATCGGGACTTCGAGGTTGATGAAGATGCCGGCCTGGGTCCTGTCCAGGCTTGGGTTGTCGCGATTGTAGTCGCTGTCCAGGTACTGGTTGACCTGGGGCTCCAGCGACAAGGTCGGATAAGCCTCGGCCTTGGCCTGGGACAGCTCGGCCTGGGACTGGGCCCGCTGCGCGAGGGCCATGAGCACCGCCGGCAGGCGATCGTCGCCGCCCAGGGGACGGTTGCACGCGCCGCCGAGTTCGGGCGGCTCGTCTTCGGCCAGCGCAGGTGGTGCCATGCGGCCGATCAGGGTCGCCAGGGTCGAGCGCCAGCGTTCGTACTGTGCCTGGTATTCCTCCAGCGTGGCACGGGCGCCTTCCTCCCGGGATTCGGCCTGCACCACATCGGAGCGGGTGCTGGCGCCCATGTCGCTGCGCTGGCGCGCCAGCCCGACGATCTCGCCGATGCCACGGATCTGCTCGCGGGCAATGACCATCAGTTGCTCATAGCGGCGCGTCTCGATCCAGGCATAAGAGGTGTCGCGGGCCAGGTCGTCCACCACCAGCAGGATATTGGCTTGCGACCGGGCAGCGGAGGCCCGGGCGGCATCGACGGCATAGTCCACCTTGCCGAAGTCATAGAGCATCTGCTTGAGCGAAAGGCTCAGCGACTGGCTGCCACGGTCGGCGCCATAGCCGGTGTCGTAACCGGTGCGGATGCCGCCTGAAATCTGGGGGTAATAGCCGGCGCGGGCGACATTGATACCCTCGCCTTGCCGGTACAGCTGGCCGATCGCCTCGGCCACGGAGGGGTGCCATTGCGCAGCGACACGGGCCGCCTCGGCAAGTCCGAGGCGTTCGCCCGTGTCGTTCGCCTGTCCTGCGGGTGCTCGCGCAGGTATGGCTTCGGGCGCGTCGCGCAGTAGCGACGGGCCTATCTTGCGCAGTTGGGGGTCTATGTCATCGTCCGCCGAGGCGGCCGGATTGAAATTCAACGCCAAGAGCCCGAAGGCACCCAGCCACAGCGGTGACAGCGCACGGCATCGCTTCACATCATTCCCTTAGTGCTGTTTCATCCTGCCCGCCGGGCTGGCCGCCCGGCGAGGTAGTGCAAGGGCTCAGACAACGTTGACGCTGTTCTGCACCCACAGGTGGTGGCTTGGGTCCTCTTGAGCCACGTACTGGATATAGTCGACGCCGTCTGCCGTTTCGTTCCCCGCCAAACTCCAATTATCTTTTAATGTGACCGAGTCCTCACTTCCGCCCCTGATGATCAGGGTGTCATTGGCCGAATCGGTAACGGCGATCACATCCGCCAGGTTCAGGCTCAGGGACACCGCGCTGGTGTCGTTGAGATCGATCACCTCGATGTCATGGAGCCTGCCGACCAGGTTGCCCAGGTCGATGCTGGCATCGCCTCCGGCCCACAACAGCGTATCGGTACCGGTGCCGCCGTCGACGTTGGCGAAGTCCTGGTCGACGATCACCTGGGTGTGGGCGCCTGCGCCGCCTTGCAGCGTCCCCGCGCGCCCCTGGCTGCCATCGAGGCGATCGTCGGCATCGGTGCCGACGATCGCCTCGCCGGTCACGCTAACGGCGGCCAGGCTCGAGAACAGCGCAGCGCTGTCGCCGCTGCCGTCGTCCAGGAACGCGGCCGTAGCGGTGAAGGCTGCGGCGTTGTCCAGGTTGATGGTCAGGGTGGCAGTGTCGCTGGTGCCGTTGGGGTGGGTGAGCTCGTAGGTGAAGGTGTCGTTCTGACCGATGACCTCAGAAGTCAGGCCGGCTTTCAGCAGGTAGGTGTAGGTGCCGTCCGCCTGCACATACAAGGTGCCATAGTTGCCTACGACACTGACGCCGTTCTGGCCTGGGTTGACGAAGGTGTTGGCTGCCACCAGGACGCTCAATATCGTCAGCGCCGAGCCTTGGTAGTCGGCGCTGCCACCAGAAGTATCGGTGAGCAGGTTGCCGATGACGGGCGTGTAGTTACCCACCACCAATTCGTTGTTGAAGGTGGTGATGCTATTGATGGTAGTGGTGACCGAACTGGCAAGGCCGATGCCGCCAGCGGTTACCTTCACGTGATAAGTGCCAGGCCCCTGATCCTGGAAAGTATAGGCCGCGCCGCCACCGAGCAGGCTGATCAGCGAGCCGCCGCTGACAGCCTGCACACTGACGTACTGGCCGGTGGCCGGGTTGAGCTTGAGCAGCTCGATGGTTGCGCCGTTGAGCAGTGCCAGCAGGTTGTTGGATGTCAGGACCACCTGCAGGTCGGCCGAGGTGTCCGCCGCCACAGTAGTGGTGTAAGTCGCGTTCTTGACGCCGAGCACGGGCAACGACAGAGGCGTGAACGTCTGGCTGGTGGTCGCTTCGCGATTGATCAGGCCGATGTTGGTGTTGTCGATGTCGTCGACCGCATCGACCACGACAGCGGGCGCTGCCAGGTTCGGGTTGCTCCAGATTTCTTCAGCGTCTGGGCTATCGATGCGTACATAAAGTGTCGCCGCGTCGCTCTTCCCATTGGGATGGACCAACTGATAGCTGAACACATCGACCAGGCCGACACTGGCCTGGCTGCCATTGGGGGTGTAGGTGTAACTGCCATCGCCCCTGAGCAGCAGCGAGCCATAGAGACCTTGCACGGTCACACCTGCCCCGGCGTCTACGTAGCTGCCGAACTGCGACACCTGCACCACTGCGCCACTGTCCGGCCCGGTGACGTCGACGGTGCCATCGACGCCAGGATCGGTCAGCACGTTGCCAACGAGCGGCGTGCCTACGCCAGTGAACTGGGTCAGGCTGGTGGAGGTGACGTCGAGGGATGTGGTGACCGTGGTCAGCAGGCCGATTCCGGAGCTACCTACGGTGAGACGGTAGTCACCCGCGCGCAGCGTGCCCAGGTCGGCCTGGATGCCTTGCCCGAGCGGCAACAGGATCAGGTCCAGCAGGCCTGGGCTGTCGCCCGAGGCGATGGTCACCCATGCGCCGCTGGCGTCCTTGACCTGCAGCGTGAACAGCGCGTTGTCGAGCAGGGCCAGGGCGCTGCTGGTGGTCAGGGTCAGGATGGGGTCGGCCGTGGTATTGGGGCCTACCGTCCAGGTGAAGGTTTTCGTGAAGCCCGAGAGCAGGGTGGTGAAACTGTCGGTGAAGACCTGGTTGGCGGTCACGGGCGTCAAGTCGACAACGGCGGTGGCCAGGTTGTCGCTGGCAATCACCTCGCGGTCCGCATCGACGTCCGGCGCAGTCACCGTGACATTGCCCGACACATTGCCGCGTGGATCGGCCAGGGTCACGCTGAGAATCTGACCATTGTCCTGCACCGGACTCAGGGTGACACTGAAAGTGCCATCAGGTTGAACCGTGGTCGTTGGCAGCAAGGTGCCGTCAGGCAAGCGTACGGTGACCGTGGCACCTACTTCACCCGTACCGGACAGCAACGTGCCTTCGGCGTTGACCGCCAGGGTGCCCGCCGCTGCCGGTGAGGTGAAGTCAGGCGCGACCAGGGGCGTGGCGGATGAAGGACCGGCACCGTCCGACTGGGTGACGTTCAGTGATTGGAAGTCGATCTGCGCGGCGGTCAGGCTCACCGAGAAGGCGCCAGTGCTGCCAACGATTGCCGAGCCGACCACAGCGCCGGTGACGGCATTGGTGACTGTGACGGTCGCGCCTGCCTGGCCGGTACCGGAAACCACGGTGCCATTGGCGTTGATGGCTGCAACCGGGGCTGCAGGAGCTATTACGTCTGGGACGGTGATACTGGTGCTGCCGGAAGTGTTGGTGGCGGCATCGGTCAGGCGGACAGACAACGTCTCGCCGTTGAGCTGCGCGGCGGTGAGGGTGATCGTGAATGTGCCGTCTATGCCGACCGTGCCAGTTCCGACAGGACCCGGGCCAGTACCACGCACCGTCACGCTTGCGCCTGCTTCCCCTGTACCGGTGAGGAGGAAACCTGTGGCGTCCAGCGCCAGGTTGGCCGGAGCGAGCGGTGCCTGTACATCAGCGGCTGTGAAGCTGGTCGGGTCAGACGTATTGCCGGCGACGTCGGTCTGGGTGAGGCTCAATGGCTGCCCGTTGAGCTGCGCGCTTGGCAAATTGATGCTGAAGATCCCGCCCGCATTGACCACGGCGCTGGCCGTGAGCCCTGCCGGACCGGTCACGGTCACGGTGGCGCCCACTTCGCCGGTACCGGTAAGTACCAGGCCATTGGTGGAGAGCGCGTCCACGATTGGCGCTGCCGGTGGAGTGATATCGGCGGCCTGGAGCACGAAGGGCTGGGACTCGCCGCCCGTGGAAACCGCGACCACGTTCAGCAGTTCGCCGTCGAGTTGCGGCGTCGGCAGGAGGAGTGTGAAGGTGTCTCCAGCACCGGCGGTTCCGGCGATGAGCAGGTTGCCGTCGGCATCATTGATTTCGATTGCGGTACCTTCGGCCGCGGTGCCAGTCACGGTGATTCCATCAGCCGCCAGGACCACATTCACAGGCGTGGCGGGGACTGGCTCCAGCGGCGTGTCGTAGAGTGCATCGGGTGATACACCGGCGGTATCCGCTTGCACCACGGTCAGTTCGCCGCCCGGGGTGGCGGCGGGGGCCAGTGGCACCACGAAGGTGCCATTCTCCGCGACCTCGGCTTCACCGAGGAGCACACCTGCCTGGGTGACAGTGACGGTTGCGCCAGCCTGGCCGCGACCGGCCAGGCTCGCATAGCCAGGGTCGATAGCCAGGTTGCTGACCGCGTCCGGCGGTGTGGTGTCGAGGGCCAGAACAGTTTGCGGCAGCGATTCGTTGCCTGCCGCATCCATGGCGATAACGGTGAGGGTCTCGCCATTGGCCTGGGCTGGCACAAGGTTGAAGCTGAAGCTACGGTCATCAGCCACCGTGCCCTCGCCGACAACCACGCCATCCGGATCGCGCACTTGGATGATGCTGCCCGGCTCACCCGTGCCGGTGAAGACGATGCCAGCGCCATCCAGTGCCAGTCCGGCAGGCAGCTCAGGCCCAATGATATCCGGTGCGGACAACGTGACCGGGATCGACGGGTTACCCGTGGCATCCTGGGCAATGATGGTCAGTACCTGGCCGTTCTGCTGCGGCGTGAGCAGCGTCAGCACGAAAGTGCCGTCCGGATCGACGACGCCTTGGCCAACCAGGTCGCCGCTGTTGTTGATCACGGTCAGCCGTGCGCCCGCTTCGCTGACACCGTTCAGTTGAGTGCCGTCGGCGTTGAGCGTGGCCGTCAGCAGCGGCACGGTGCTGTCGACCGCCGTGACAGGCGTCTCGGGAGAGACGTTGTCGCTGGCGTCCACCAGGCTGACCAGCAGTTGCTCACCGTTGAGCTGCGGGTCATCCAGGTCGATCAGGAAGGTACCATTCTCACTGACGGTACCGGTGCCGACCTGCACTCCGGCAAAGGTCGTCACCACCACTGTGGTCCCCGCCTCGCCAGTACCGCCCAGCTGGGTCCCATCGGCGTTGAAGCGCAGGTCGGCCGGTGCTGCCGGTGGTGTCAGATCTGGCGCGACGATGTCCACCGGGTCACTGACGTTGCCGGGTGGGTCGGCCTGTTGCACGCTCAGCGGCTCCAGATTGATCTGCGGCGGATCAAGCTCGACCCGGAAGGTGCCGTCGCCAAGCACGGTCGAACTCCCCACCACGGCACCGGCGGCATTGCTCACTGTCACCGTGGCGCCCACTTCGCCATTACCCGCGACTACGCTGCCATCGGCATTGATGGCCACGTTGGTCAGCACCGCTGGCGGTGTGAAATCCGGCGTCGACAGGCTGGCTTCTGGCGAAGCGTTGCCGGCCAGATCGGTTTGCGTCAGGCGCAGCACCTGGGCATCACCCAACGGCGGATCCAGGACGATGGTGAAGTGGCCGCTGGCATCGACGAAGGCCGAGCCGACTTCTGCGCCGGTGGCATCGAGTATCGTCACCTCTGCGCCTGCTTCACCTCGACCGGTCACGGTGACGCCGTCGCCCGAGACCGCAAGCTCGGTTACCAGGGCAGGGGCAGTGGTGTCCAGCGCGGTGATGACACCGGCATCGGACTGGTTGCCCGCGCCATCGGTCAGCAGCACGCGGAGAGTTTCACCGTTGGACTGGGCTGGGCTCAGCGTGACCTGGAAGGTCCCATTCTCGCGCACGGTGCCACTGCCCAACGGCGTGCCATCGGCGGCAAGTACGCTGATCAGCGCGCCCGCTTCGCCGGTGCCGCTGAGCAAGGTGCCGCCGGCGGCGAAGGCCAGGGCCTCGGGGGCATCTGGAGCGACACGGTCAGGCGCGGTCAGGTTGATACTGTTGGATTCGTTACCGGTGACGTCGGACTGGCTGGCGCTGAGCACCTCGCCGTTGATCTGCGCGGCTCCCAGGTTGACGGTAAAGGTACCGTCGGCGTTCACCACGCCGGTGCCAAGGTCCAGGCCGCCTGCGCCGAGCACGCTGACGGCAGCGCCCGCTTCGCCGCGGCCGGTCAGGATCAGGCCGTCGTTGGACAGTACCAGTTGGGTCAGCGGTTGCGGCGCGGTGAAGTCGGGCGCGGTCAGCTCCGCCTGCAACGAGGCGCTGCCATCGGTCCCCACGGCGCCGACCTGCAAGGTTTCGCCATTGCCCTGGGCCGTGCCAAGCGCAACGGTAAAGGTGCCAGCGTCGGCTACCACGGCGCTGCCGAGGAGTACACCATTGGGCCCATATACGTTCACCGTGGTGCCTGGGCTGCCGGTGCCGGTGACGGACAAGCCATCGGCGGCGACTGCCAGGTTGGCTGGAACAGCAGGGGCCAGAACGCCCGGGGCGGTCACGGTACCGACGGGTGAGCCATTGAGGCCAGCGTCGGTCTGCACCACGCTGAGGATGTCTCCCGTGGCGGCGGCAGGGGCAAGGGCAACAGTGAAGTGACCGTCGCCGCCCACGATGGCGGTGCCCAGTGGCGTGCCATCGGCGGAAGTGACCGCCACGCTGGCGCCCGCCTCGCCGTAGCCGGCCAGGGTTGCGCCATCGGCGGACACGGCGAGATTGCTGACAGCGGGCGGGGGGGTGGTGTCGGCCGCGGTGTAGCTGGCTGCCAGAGAAACGTTACCGGCTGCGTCGGTGGCGGTCACCTTCAGCAACTGGCCGTTGGTCTGTGCACTGCCGAGGCTGACCTGGAATGTGCCGTTCGCGGCCGCCAGCGCCGTGCCGAGCACAGTGTCCGAGGCATCACGTACGGTAACCGTGCTGCCGGCCTCGGCGCTGCCGACCAGTTGCACGCCCGAGCTGGCCAGCGCCAGCTCAACAGGCGCCGCCGGTGGGGTCAGGTCCGGGGCAATGACGGGAAGGGCAGGGGAGGTGTTGTTGCCTGCATCGGTCTGGGTGACGCTCAGACGCTCGGCGTTGAGTTGCGCGGTATCGAGCGCCAGGGTGAAGCTGCCGTTGGCGGCCACGAGGCCCGTGCCGACGATAGTGCCGTCTGGCCCGGCCACGGTGACCGTCGCACCGGCTTCGCCCAGCCCGGTCAGGGTCAGGCCGTTGTTGTTGAGCACCACATTGCTCAGAGGTGCAGGCGCAGTAAGGTCTGGCGTGGCCACCAGGACTGCTGGCGAGGTATTGGCCGCGGCGTCCACCTGTGTCACGCCCAAGGCCTGCCCAGCGTTCTGCGGAGTATCGAACAGCACCGAGAAGCGGCCGTCCGCGGCGACGGTGGCGGAGCCTACGACGGTGCCGGCAACATTGCGCACCTGAACAGTGGCACCTGCTTCACCCAGGCCCGTCAGATGCCTGCCGTCGCCACTCAGCTCGATCTGGTCGACGGCCGCGGGTGGTGTACGGTCCGGGGTCGCCAGGCTGGCAGGCGCAGAGGTATTGCCTGCGGCATCGGTCAGCGTGACCTGCAATGCAGTGCCAGCAGCCTGGGCGCTTGGCAGGGTCACCTGGAAGGTACCGCTCTGGTTGACGGTGCCGGTGCCCAGCAAGGCTCCGCCAGCGTCACGCACGGTCACGGTGGAGCCGATCTCGCCCTGGCCGCTGACCACTGTGGCAGCAGCATTGAGCACGGCGCCGGTGGGGATCTCGGGCGCCTGCAGATCAGGCGCCGTTACGGTGGCGGCCAGTGAAATATTGCCGGCCGCGTCGGTCTGCGTGACAGTCAGCGCCTGGAGGTTGGCCTGTGGCGGGGCCATGGCGATGCTGAACAATCCATTGCTGGCTACTATCCCGCTGGCCACGAAGTTGTCGGGGCCTGAGACGGTGACCGTCGCGCCGACCTCGCCACTGCCTGTCAGCAGACTGCCGCTCCGGTCGATGGCGACGTTGGCCAGAGCCTCGGGGGCGGTAGTGTCATCGGCCACGACAGTCGCCGGAACCGACGGCTTGCCGCCTGCTGCAAAGCGCGCATTGACCTGCAAGGTCTGGGCGTTGAGCTGCGCATTGAGGAAGAACACCCGGAAGACCCCGTCATTGCCGACGGTAGCGGTTCCCAGCGTGGTGCCAGCCGAGGTGACGGTGATGAGCGAGCCCACCGTGCCTTCGCCGGTGAGCAGGAAGCCATCGCCGCTGAGGGCGAGGGCGGTCGGGGAGTCGACTTCGGTGCCGTCGGGCCCTGCGAGGTCGACAGCGGTTTCGTTGCCCCCAGCATCGCGAACCACGACCTGTACCACGTCACCCGCTCCGAGCGCAGGCGTCACTTCAACCTGGAACGCTCCGTCAGGGCCTGCCGGGACGCTGATGATGTCAGTCCCGCCATTGCGGATGACAACTGTTGCACCAGGCTCGGCGGTGCCGGCGATGACATCACCGCCGGGGCTGATTGTGAGGTTGGTGGCGGCGTCCGGGAAGGTGGTGTCTGGCGCGGTCACGGCAGCCGAGTCACTGATGTTGTCAGCCACGTCGGTGGTTACCACCGTCAGCTGTTCACCGTTGGTCAGTGCTGCTGGCAATGTGACGGTGAAGCTGCCATCGGGGTTGGTCGGGACGGTGATCAGCTCATTGCCGGCAGCATCGCGCACCGTCACGTTGGTGGCACCTGGCGAAGTGCCGGTCAGGGTGGTGCCGTCCGGGCTGACCAGGAGATCGGCCGGAGTGGTGGGAGGGGCGATGTCGGGTGCGCTGATCGGGGTCGCCGGGGACGCAATGCCACTGCCATCGATCTGGTTGACGCTCAGGGCCTGGCCGTCCTGCAGGGCGGGGTCCAAGGCCACTTCGAAGCTGCCGTCAGGCTGCACAGCAATGGTACTCAGCACAGCGCCCGCCGCATCGAGGACTTGCACGGTAGCGCCAGGCTGCCCTGTACCGGTGACAAGTGAGCCCTCTGCATTGATGGCAAGGCCGGTCGGCGCATCGGCGGGCGTGGTATCGGCGGCGGTGACGGTAACCGCCGGGGAGCGGTAGCCCGCACCATCGACCAGTGTTATGGACAGGATCTCACCGTTGGTCTGCGGCGGATCCAGCGTGATGCTGAAGCTGCCATCGGCAAGCACCACACCGTCGCCGACCAGATCGCCTGCGGCGTTACGGACCTCCACCGTGGTGCCAGCTTCACCCTGACCGGAAAGCTCGGCACCGGCCGCGTCCAGGACTGCCCCGAGCGGGGCCAGTGGTGCTTCAAGGTCAGTCGCGACAAGGGTATCGGCAGGCGATTGGTTGCCAATCGCATCGGCCTGGGTGGCCGACAGCGTCTGGCCATTGAGTTGCGCAGGCAGGAGGGTGACGCTGAACGAGCCGTTGGCCTGCACCACCGCAGTCCCCAGCACCACGCCGGCCGTGCCGGTGACGGTAACGGTCGCGCCCGCTTCACCAGTGCCCGTGAGAACGGCGCCGTCAGTGGACAGCTGCACTATCACCGGAGCGAGTGGGACCTCGGTATCTGGCGCGGTGAGATTGACCGGCGTAGCCACGTTGCCTGCCACATCCTGTTGCTCGACCGTAAGCGCCTGAGCGTTGGTCTGCGCAGTCGTCAGGGCGACCTCGAACGAACCGTCGGGATTGACCAGGCTTCTACCCAGTTCAACACCGTCCGGCCCACGGACGATAACCGTAGCGCCGGCCTCGCCGAGCCCGCTGACCAAGGCGCCGGTGGCGTCGATGGTCTGTCCGGTGATCGGGTCAGGCGCCTGCACGTCAGGCACGGTATAGCTGACAGGACCGGCACTGTTGCCACGGCTGTCGGTAGCCTCGGCCGACAGGGTTTCGCCGTTGCGCTGGGGCTCGGCGAGCGTGACCGTGAAACTGTTGTCCGCGGCGACGGTGGCGGTACCGAGAACGGTGCCGTCGGCGCTGCGCACGGTAACGGTCGAGCCGGCCTGGCCTGTACCGGTGAGCACGATGCCACCGATATCGATGGCAAAGCCCGAGGGCTGCAATGGGCCGTCCAGGTCAGGCGCCGTGATGCTGGCGCCGGCCGATGCATTGCCGGCGCCATCGTTGAGGATTACATCCAGTACTTGCCCATCGGTTTGTGCCGGAGCCAGCGCAATGCTGAATACGCCATTGGCGCCCACCAGGCCAGTGCCCACGACAGCGCCTTGGTCATTGGTTACCTGGACGGTGGCGCCTGCTTCCCCACGTCCGACCAGGGTCAGTCCGTCAGGGTTGAGGATCAAGTCGGTTGCGGCGTTGGGCGCGGTGATATCAGGCGCGGTGGCTTGCGTCGGCAACGAGCTGTTGCCGTCGGTATCGATCGCCACGACGTCGAGGATCTCGCCATTGGCCTGTGCTGGCGTGAGGTCAACCGTGAAAGTACCGTCGCCGCCTACCACGACGCTGCCCAGAACAGTGCCCTGGGCATCAGTCACTTCGACAAGGCTGCCGATCGTAGCCGAGCCGCTGACCGAACTGCCGTCGGCGGCCAGCACCAGGCCAGTCGGGCTTTCCGGAACAGGCTCGACGGGTACGGTCACGTCGATTGAAGCGGAGTCGTTGCCGGCCGCATCGGTCTGCACCAGGCTGATTGTATCGCCTGCCGCGACAGCGGTGTCCAGATTGAACAGGAAAGTGCCATTGTCGCCCACGGTCCCGCTGCCGACGAGAACCCCCGCGGCGTCGCGCACTTCAACCCTAGCCCCTGGCTCGCCGCGGCCGGAAATAGCCAGGCCGTCGGCACCGATCACTACGTCAGTGAGGATGTCGGGGACGGTGTTGTCTGGCGCAGTGAAGGCAAGCGGCGTCGAGATGTTGCCCGTGGCATCGATAACCCGGATATCAAGAATTTCAGCATTGTTCTGTGCAGTGTCCAGCACCACGCTGAAACTGCCGTCGACGTCGACGACGACGGTCCCGATCAAGGTGCCGGCGGCATCGCGCACTTCCAAACGCGCACCGGCTTCGGCGTTGCCGGTCAGGGTTACGCCGTCGGCCAGGAGGAGTTCTGTCGGTTGGGCCGGTGCGGCGCTATCGGGTGCAACCAGCGGCGTGACAGTGGAGACATTGCCCGCGACGTCGGTAAGGGTGACCTGCAGGGCACTGCCGTCTGTGATCGGTGGATCGAGCTGCAGGTTGAAGCTGCCATCTTCGAGTACCGTCCCGGTAGCGACGACAGCGCCCTGGTCATTCAGTACGTCAACGGTCGCACCAGCTTCTCCACGGCCGGAGACCGTACGGCCATCGGTACTGATCGCCAGCTCGGTGGGAGCGTCAGGAGGGGTGATGTCGGCGCCGGGATTAGCGATATCCGGTGCACCGATGCCCACGGCGGCCGACGTGTTGCCTGCAGCATCGGCAGCGCTGGCCTGGAGCAACTGGCCGTCTACCTGGGGTGGGTCGAGCGTGATGCTGAAGCTGCCGGCGTCATTGACCACGGCGGTGCCCAGCTGGTTGCCGTCAGCATCGACGACGCGCATGGTCGAGCCGGGCTCGCCACGGCCGGTCAGCAGTTCGCCATTGGCGCTGACGGCCAGCTCGGAAGGCGCGGCAGGAGCGGTGGTATCCGGGGCGGTGATCTGCACTGGCAGGGAACTGGCGCCAGTACCGTCGACGGCGACCACATCGATCAGTTCGCCATTGGTCAAGGGCGGTGTCAGGCCGATGGTGAATCCGCCGTCGGCGCCAACCACCACGCTGCCGATCACGGCGCCGGTATCGTCACGTACCTCGACCTGCGAACCGACCGGCGCCGTGCCGCTGATGCTGCTGCCATCCTCGGCCAGTACCACGTCGGCCGGAGTGGCGGGTGCCGGGGTGACCGGCACGGTGAACTGCAGGGCCTCGGACGGGTTGTTGGCCGCGTCGAACTGGGTCAGGTCGAGGCTTTGGCCGGCGATTACCGGCGTGTCCAAGGTGAGTACGAAACTGCCGTTGTCCGCAACCGTGCCGGTGCCGATGAGGTTGCCATCGGCGTCGCGCACTTCCACGCGGGCGCCCGGCTCGCCGCGGCCGGAGACGCTGAGCCCATCGGCGTCGACCACCAGGTCACTGAGAATGGCGGGCGGGGTCGTGTCCGGTGCGTTGAGCACTGCCGGCGAAGAACTGTTGCCCGCGGCGTCGACCTGGCGGACGTCCAGCGGCTCGCCGTTGGTCAGGGCGGGGGTGATGGCCAGGCTGAAGCGGCCATCGTCACCGACCACGCCGCTGCCAACGATCGCGCCGGTGGCATCGCGTACTTCCACGGTAGCGCCGGGCTCGCCAGCACCCGTGAGGGTAACGCCTTCGGCCAGGGCCAGGTCGGCAGGGGTGGCGGGCAGGGTAAGGTCGGGGCTGGTGGCCGGCGCGTCAGCCGACACATTGCCGGCCGCATCGGTGAGGCCGACTTGCAGCGTGCTGCCGTCGAGCACGGCCGGATCAAGCGCCACGCTGAAGGTGCCATCATCAGCAACGGTGCCGGTGGCGATCACATTTCCGGCGGCGTCGCGGACCTGGACACTGGCGCCGGCCTCGCCACGGCCGGAGACCGTACGGCCATCGGCGCTGACCAGCACCTCGGTGGCAGCCTCGGGCGGCGTGGTGTCGGCGCCTGGGTTGTCGATATCAGGTGCTCCTACCGCAACGGCGGCGGACGTGTTGCCTGCAGCATCGGAAGCGCTGGCCTGGAGCAACTGGCCGTCTACCTGGGGAGGGTCGAGCGTGATGCTGAAGCTGCCGGCGTCATTGACCACGGCGGTGCCCAGCTGGTTGCCGTCAGCATCGACGACGCGCACGGTCGAGCCGGGCTCGCCACGACCGGTCAGCAGTTCGCCATTGGCGCTGACGGCCAGCTCGGAAGGCGCGGCAGGAGCGGTGGTATCCGGGGCGGTGATCTGCACTGGCAGGGAACTGGCGCCAGTACCGTCTACGGCGACCACATCGATCAGTTCGCCATTGGTCAATGGCGGTGTCAGGCCGATGGTGAATCCGCCGTCGGCGCCAACCACCACGCTGCCGATCACGGTGCCGGTATCGTCACGTACCTCGACCTGCGAACCGACCGGGGCTGTGCCGCTGATGCTGCTGCCATCGCCCGTCAGCACCACGTCACCGGGAGCTGCTGGCGCCGCGGCGGCGGGTACGGTGAACTGCAGACTCTCTGAGGAGTTGTTGCCAGCGTCGATCTGTACCAGGGTTATGTTCTGGCCAACGGTCACCGGGGTATCCAGCGGCAGCACGAAGGAGCCGTTGTCCGATACCGTGCCACTGCCGATCAGGTTGCCGCCGACATCGCGCACTTCCACCTGTGCGCCGGGCTCACCCCGCCCTGAAAGGCTGGTGCCATCGGCAGCGACCACCACGCCGCTGAGTACAGCAGGCGGAGTCGTGTCTGGTGCATTGAACACCAAAGGCGCAGAACTGTTGCCTGCGGCGTCGACCTGGCGGACGTCCAGCGGCTCGCCGTTGGTAAGGGCAGGGGAGATGGCCAGGCTGAAACGCCCATCGTCGCCGACCACGCCGCTGCCAATGATCGCACCGGTGGCATCGCGTACTTCCACGGTGGCACCGGGCTCTCCGGCACCGGTCAGTGTGGTTCCGTCAGCCAGAACCAGGTCGATCGGAGCCTCTGGCGGGGTGGTATCGCCCGGCGGCACTCCTAGGTCAGGCGCCGAGACGGCGGCCGCGTCTGAGGTATTTCCAGCGGCATCGCTCAAGGTCACGTCGAGCTGTTCGCCGCTGACTTGCGCGGCGCCCAGTGCGACGTCGAAGCGGCCATCGGCGCCTATGGTGCCAGAGCCGATCACGTTTCCTGCCGCGTCGCGTACGAACACCGTGGCGCCCGCTTCACCGAAGCCGGTCAGTCGCAGGCCATCGGCAGAGACCAGCAGGTCGGTGGCGCTGGCCGGGGCCGTGGTATCGCCGGGGGTGCCATCGCCGCCTCCGCCACCACCACCGCCGCCGCCCGCCGCCGCTGCGGCGCCGCCAGCGCCCAGCAGGCTGAGGCCGGCGATTGCAAAGGTCGGCGTCGCGCTGCCCACCACGCCGATATCAGCCATGAGTTCATCAAGGGATGCAACGCTTTCAAAAGTGAACCCGGTGAACGCATCGGCATCGTAGACCGCGTGCCAGAGCGTACCGTCCTCGCCGATAAATACCATGTCGCTGGCGACGCCATCGGCATTGACTGCAAAGAAGTTACCGACGGTGACCTTTTCACCCGACTTCAGCGTGACGATCAGGTCCTGGCCATTGCGCGTAACGGTTGCCACCTGGTTGGGCGACACAGGCATCTGTACGAGAGACGGGTTCTGGAGGCTTACATCGCCCCACGCATTCTGGGTGAGTTGGGCGGATTGTTTATCGGCGACGACGATGTTAGCCATGACTGCTCCCTGCAATGAATGTGCTTGTTCTCACTGGATCGACCAGCGGACTTGCGAGCCGTGCATGTAACCCGACAAATGGTAAAGCCAGGGTTACAGCTGTGTAACGCTGGCGTTACACACGTTCAGGGAGGTATAGCAAAGCTGACCCGAAGGACCAGTTTGTAAGGCGCGCGAAATAAAGTGGTGTCAGGTAAATGGGGGGCAGTCACGGGCGATGGCGTGCGTTGAATTCTTCAGTGTCTTTGCTGCCGGAGCGCCGTCCTCATGCTGTTTCAGCGTAACCCGAGCCGTTTCGCCAGCCGGCTCAGGTTCGCCCGATCGATGTCCAGCTCACGCGCCGCAGCCGCCCAATTGTGCTCATGGCGAGCCAGGCACGTTTCGATCAACTGCCGTTGATAAGCGTCCGTCGAGTCCCGCAGGTTTCCAGGCGCCAGAGAGACGATTGGGTCGGATTGCACTTCGCGCGGGGCGACCGGCAGTCCATTGCGCAAATCCAGATCTCCCGCTTCAAGCGTCAGGATGCGCGGGCGCGCTGGGTGCTGCCCAAGGGCCTTCAGGGCCGAACGGCCGATCAGGTGCTCGAGCTCTCTCACATTGCCCGGCCAGTCGTATGCCAACAGGGCCGACTGTGCATCGGCACCCAGGCGCAAGCTGTTCAAGCCCATGCGCGAACGGTTCTGCTCAAGGAAGAAGCCCGTCAGCAGCAGCACATCGCGGCCGCGTTCGCGCAGCGGCGGTACCTGCAAGGGGTAGACGCTGAGCCTATGATAGAAGTCCGCGCGGTAGCGGCCGTTGCGGACTTCCTCGGCAAGGTCGCGGTTGGTGGCGGCGATCAGGCGCACATCCACCCGGTGTTCACGGTCGGAGCCCAGGCGCTGCAGCTGTCCGCTCTGCAGCACCCGCAGCAGCTTCGCCTGAACGGACAGCGACAGCTCACCCACTTCATCGAGAAACAGCGTGCCGCCATTGGCCAGCTCGAACTTCCCCCGGCGCTCGACATGAGCTCCAGTAAAGGCGCCGCGCACATGGCCGAACAGTTCACTTTCCACCAGAGTATCGGGCAGGGCCGCGCAGTTCAGGCTGATCAGCGGCTTATCGGCCCGCCCACTCGCCAGGTGCAGGGCCTGGGCCACCAGTTCTTTGCCGACACCGGTTTCGCCGGTGATCAGCACCGTCAGGTCGCTGCTGCCGACCAGTCGGATTTCTTCGATCAGACGCTTGTGGGTCGGACTCTGGCCGATCATTTCCTTGTGCTGCTGGCCGCTTGCCTGGCGGTAGACCTCGGCACGCTGGCGTTCATCCTCGGCGCTCAGGGCCAGGCGATCGATCCGCTCGGCTACCGTGACGGTGGCCGCTGCCAGGCTGGCGAAAGCTTGCAGGGCATCCAGCTCCAGTGCCTGGAACTGCCCTGGTGTCAGTGCATCCAGCGTGACCAGGCCCCAGGGTTGTTCATCCACAAACAGCGGGCAGCCCATGCAGTCATGCACCTCCAGATGCGGTTGGCCGCCCTCGGTCAGGCCCTCCACCAGGCCGTCGTAGGGATCGGGCAGGTCACTGTCGCTGGCAAAGCGGGTGGGCTCGCGATGGCTGAGCAGGATCTGGAAGCGTGGATGCTCACTGACTCTGAAGCGTCGGCCCAAGGTGTCCGCTGACAGGCCGTCGACCGCCAGCGGGACCAGCCATTCGCCATCGAGTCGCAGCAATGCCGCCGCGTCGCACGGCAACAGGCCTCGCATGGCCTGCAGCAAGCGGCGATAGCGCTCGTGCTCGGGCAGGTCACGGGACAGATCGCTGACCAGAGGCAGCAGGGCGGTGAGCAGTGGCTTTGCAGTCATAAGGACTCCTGTTGGTCATCATGACTATATAGCAGCCAGTGTCGATTTGACTTGATCCAAGGCAAGAGCCTGAATTTGCTGGAAATAGGATCTGGCACGAATACTGATATAGCCAGGGCAGTCTTTTCAAAGCCCCAAGGCTCAGGAGTTGCTGCAATGCTCAATGCCCAACAACGCGCGATCGTCAAAGCCACCGTTCCTCTGCTCGAAAGCGGCGGTGAAGCGCTGACCACCCACTTCTACAACATGATGCTCAACGAACACCCTGAAGTGCGTCCACTGTTCAACCAGGCCCACCAGGCCAGCGGCGCACAGCCGCGCGCGCTGGCCAACGGCGTGCTGATGTACGCCCGTCACATCGATCAGCTCGAACAGCTGGGCGGGCTGGTCGGGCAGATCATCAACAAGCATGTGGCGTTGCAGATCCTTCCGGAACACTACCCGATCGTGGGCGCCTGTCTGCTGCGCGCCATCGAGGAAGTGCTGGGCAAGGAGATTGCCACGCCCGAGGTTATCGAGGCCTGGGGCGCGGCGTACCAGCAGCTTGCCGACATTCTCATCGGCGCTGAGGAGGAGTTGTATCGCACCAAGGCCGAGAGCACTGGCGGCTGGCGCGGTACCCGCGAGTTCCGGCTGGTGCGCCGGGTGGAGGAGAGCAGCGAGATCGTCTCTTTCCATTTCGCTCCGGTCGATGGTCAAGCGGTGCTCAAGGCAGAGCCTGGCCAATACATTGGCCTTCAGCTGTTCATCAAAGGAGCCGAACAGCGCCGCAACTATTCCCTGTCGGCGCTGTGCGCGGGCGATGAGTACCGCATCAGCGTCAAGCGCGAAGCGGGTGGCAAGGTTTCGAACTACCTGCATGAACAATTGAAGGTAGGCGACACGTTGCAGTTGTTCCCGCCGGCGGGTGACTTCACCTTGACGCCCAGCGGCAAGCCACTGGTGCTGATCAGCGGCGGCGTAGGTATCACCCCGACCCTGGCGATGCTTCAAGCGGCGCTGGGCAGCGGCCGGCCGGTGCGATTCATCCATTGCGCTCGCAACGGCGGCGTGCATGCGTTCCGCGACTGGGTCGACGCCCTGGCCGCGGGTCATCCTCAGCTCAAGCGCTTCTATTGCTATGCCGAGGATGATGGCAGTGTGCAGCCAGACGCCGTGGGCTTGCTCAGTCAGGAGCAACTGGGGCATTGGCTGGGACAGGAGCGGGATGTGGATGCCTACTTCCTGGGTCCCAAAGGGTTCATGGCTGCGGTGAAGCGCCACCTGCGTGAGCTGGGTGTGCCGGAGAAGCAGAGTCGCCATGAGTTCTTCGGGCCTGCCGAGGCGTTGGCGTAACCACCAGGCCCGTTCCGTGACATCACTGTCTTGTCACGGAACGGGCCGCAGCATGGCAGAATCGTGCTTTCCTCCCAGGTTTAATCCTTCTTTAATCACTGTATCCTTCACTGCCGGGCGTCATCCCAGTGCGGCCCCCGCCGCATTTTTTCTGCCCGGGACGTTGAACCGGTGCGGGGCAGTCATGTCTGAGACCTGCGGATAGTCCCGCGCAGGGGCACTGCCATCGCCTGGCGCAGCCACTATCCATCGAAGGAAACGGCAATGATCGAACAAACATCCCGCCTGAACAGGGAAAGGCGCTTTCTCGTGCTGCTGGGCGTGATCTGTCTCGCGCTGATCGGCGGGGCCCTCTACATGCAGGTCGTGCTTGGCGAAGCACCTTGCCCGTTGTGCATCCTGCAGCGCTATGCATTGCTGCTGATCGCAGTGTTCGCGTTCATTGCCGCGGCCATGCCCGGCCGGCGCAGCCTGACCCTGTTCGAGGGGCTGGTCGTGCTCAGCGCCGTGGGCGGAATCGTTGCGGCGGGCAACCATGTGTATATACTCGCCAACCCCGCAGTCAGTTGTGGCATCGATACCCTGCAACCGATTGTCGATGACCTGCCTCTGGCGCGGGTCTGGCCGCTGGCCTTCCAGGTCGATGGCTTCTGCTCGACGCCCTATCCGCCGGTACTGGGTCTTTCCCTGGCGCAATGGGCACTTGCGGCGTTTGTTCTGACAGCCGTCCTGGTGCCTCTGGGCATCTACCGGAACCGCCGTCGGACTTAGACCAAAGTCCCGACTTGATGCAAGCCTGTCCTGTAGTCTACCGACTGCCAGAAGTCGCTCCCCAGTTCATCCCGACCCCCAGCAAACCCTTGCGGCAAGCGGGTTCCGCGCTTGCCGAGCAGGGTGCGACAAACTGTCGCGAAGCTGATTTTTTGAGCAGCATTGTTACATATCCTGTAAAGGACTGTTGCTCAATAAGTCATAGTCAAGGGTTGGCGACCTATCTACAATCGCCCCCAATTTCCGTTCGGCACTGCTTGCGAGTCGCAGGATTAAAGGGGGCCAAGGCTCTTTTTTGCTGACTTCGACAAGTATCGCCCACGGCGATACCGGGCGGACTTCCCTCCGCGATTTTCCGCACCAAACGGACTTGGTCTGAAATCAGGCCTCTGGCCTTCGAAATCTGCAAAAGTACCGTAGACCCGCTCGATGCCCTGCTCCTTGCAGTCGGAGGCCAGGCATGAGCGATTCGCCCCAAATGCTGACGCTTGGCAGGACGAAGTGTTGGCGACCAAAACACCAAATTGCATTGAAGCAAGCTGATCTAGAGGTCGTGAGATGAGTAAAAAGCGTTACCCCAGACTGTTTGGCATTCTGCCCTTTTTAGGCATGCTTTTACTCAGTGGGTGCAACTGGACCCTGCTCGACCCGAAGGGCCAGGTCGGCATTGAGCAAAAGAACCTGATCCTGATCGCTACCGGGCTGATGCTGCTGGTGGTGGTGCCGGTCATTATCATGACCTTGGCATTCGCCTGGAAGTATCGTGCTTCCAACAAGGCAGCCACCTATACCCCGGACTGGTCGCACTCCACCAAGATCGAAGCCGCCGTATGGGCCATCCCGGTGCTGATCATCATCGCCCTGGGCTATGTCACCTACAAGACCACCCACTCGCTGGACCCGTATCGCCCACTGGATTCCGATGTGAAGCCGGTGCTGATCGACGTCGTGGCGCTGGACTGGAAATGGCTGTTCATCTACCCGGAACAGGGCATTGCCACGGTCAACAAGATCGTCTTCCCGGCCAATACCCCGGTCAACTTCCGCGTGACCTCCGATTCCGTGATGAACTCGTTCTTCATCCCGGGCCTGGGCGGCCAGATCTACGCGATGGCGGGCATGACCACCAAGCTGCACCTGATCGCCAACGAAAACGGTGTGTTTGACGGTATTTCCGCCAACTACAGCGGCGCCGGCTTCACCGGCATGAAGTTCAAGGCCACTGCTACTTCCCAGGCTGATTTCGAGGCATGGGTCAACGAAGTCAAGCAGTCGCCGAAGACGCTGAACAAGGCCGAATACGAAGCCTTGATCAAACCAAGCGAAAACAACCCAGTAATGCTGTACAGCGAGGCATCGGCCGACACGTTCCAGTCCATCGTCGACAAGTACGAAGGCATGAACCGTGGCAAGCCTGTCGTCCACGAAGAAGCAGGCAGCAAGGATCTGGCCACTACCGAAGGTGTGGACTCGAGTAAGCAACCAGCTGCCGGGGCAGAGGAGTAAGAGATGTTCGGTAAACTAAGTCTGGAGGCGATACCCTTCCACGAGCCGATAGTTATGGTGACACTTGCCATAATCGCGCTCGGCGGGATCGCTGTTGCCGGTGGTATCACCTATTTCCGCAAGTGGAACTACTTGTGGAGCGAGTGGCTGACTTCGGTCGACCACAAGAAAATCGGCGTGATGTACATCATCGTCGCGATGGTCATGCTGCTGCGCGGCTTTGCCGACGCCATCATGATGCGCAGCCAGCAGGCGCTTGCCACCAGCGGCTCCGAAGGCTACCTGCCGCCTGAGCACTATGACCAGATCTTCACCGCCCACGGTGTGATCATGATCATCTTCATGGCGATGCCGTTCTTCACCGGCCTGATGAACCTGGCCCTGCCTCTGCAGATCGGTGCACGTGACGTTGCCTTCCCGTTCCTGAACTCCCTGAGCTTCTGGTTGCTGGTTGCTGGCGTGATCCTGGTCAACCTGTCCCTGGGCGTCGGCGAATTCGCCAAGACCGGCTGGGTTGCCTATCCGCCTCTTTCGGGCCTGCAATACAGTCCCGGGGTCGGTGTCGACTACTACATCTGGGCGCTACAGCTATCAGGTCTAGGGACAACGCTGACAGGCGTCAACTTCCTCGTCACCGTGATGAAGATGCGTGCCCCTGGCATGAAGCTGATGGACATGCCGATCTTCACCTGGACCTGCACCTGGGCCAACGTCCTGATCGTCGCTTCGTTCCCGATCCTGACTGCCGCTCTTGCCTTGCTGACACTTGACCGTTACATGGACTTCCACATTTTCACCAACGAGCTTGGTGGGAATCCGATGATGTACGTCAACCTGTTCTGGGCATGGGGTCACCCTGAGGTGTACATCCTGATCCTGCCGGCGTTCGGCGTGTTCTCGGAAGTCACTTCGACCTTCACCAGCAAGCGCCTGTTCGGCCACCACGCGATGATCTACGCATCGGGTGCGATCGCCATCCTGGGCTTCGCGGTCTGGCTGCACCACTTCTTCACCATGGGCTCTGGCGCCAGCGTCAACACCTTCTTCGGGTTGGCGACGATGCTGATCTCGATCCCGACGGGTGTGAAGCTGTTCAACTGGCTGTTCACGATCTACCAGGGCCGTCTGCGCTTCACCGCGCCAGTGCTCTGGACCCTGGGCTTCATGGTCACCTTCTCCATCGGTGGCATGACCGGCGTATTGCTGGCCGTACCAGGTGCTGACTTCGTACTGCACAACAGCCTGTTCGTGATCGCTCACTTCCACAACGTGATCATCGGTGGCGCTGTATTCGGCTACATCGCAGGCTTCGCGTTCTGGTTCCCGAAAGCGTTCGGCTTCACCCTGAACGAGCGTTGGGGCAAGGCTGCCTTCTGGTTCTGGATCTCCGGCTTCTACGTGGCCTTCATGCCGCTGTACGCGCTGGGCTTCATGGGCATGACCCGTCGCCTGAACCACACCGACAACCCACTGTGGGAACCCTACCTGTACGTAGCCGTCTGCGGCGCCGTGCTGATTGCCTTCGGTATCGCATGCCAGCTGATCCAGCTGTACGTGTCGGTGCGCGATCGCAACGAGAACCGCGACGTGACCGGCGACCCATGGGGCGGCCGTACCCTGGAATGGTCGACTTCGTCGCCACCTCCGTTCTACAACTTCGCCACCATGCCAGAGAAAGTCGGCCTGGATGCCTGGCACGAAGCCAAGGAAGCGGGCGTCGCCTACAAGGTTCCGGCCAAGTACGAAGCGATCCACATGCCTAACAACACGTCGACCGGTGTGTTCATGGGCCTGCTGCTGGCGGTATTCGGTTTTGCATTCATCTGGCACATCTGGTGGCTGGTGGGCGCGAGCCTGGTAGCAACCATCGCGGTCTTCGTTCGCCACGCTGCACGTGACGACCAGGGCTACATGGTTCCGGCCGAGGAAGTGGCGCGTATCGAAGCTGAACACCAGAAGGCCCTGCGCCTGGCTGGCGTCGCTACCGGTGGCGCCCGTGTCGAATCGTTTGAGCGGGTTTAATCAATGTCCAGTCAAGTAATCAACGCTGGTGCTCATGGTCACGACCATGGGCACGATGATCACCACCACGACTCGGGTCAGAACACCGTACTGGGGTTCTGGCTGTACCTGATGACCGACTGCATTCTCTTTGCGTCGCTCTTCGCTACCTACGCGGTGCTGTCCGGCAGTTTTGCCGGCGGCCCGTCGGGTCATGACATCTTCGAACTGCCCTTCGTGGCTGTCGAAACCGGCCTGCTGCTGTTCTCCAGCATCACCTTCGGTTTCGCCATGCTGCAGATGTTCAAAGGCAACAAGGCCGGTGTCCTCGGCTGGCTGGCGGTCACCTTCCTGTTCGGTGCCGGCTTCATCGCGATGGAAGTCTACGAGTTCCATCACCTGATCGAGGCTGGCTTCGGCCCGCAGCGCAGTGGTTTCCTGTCGGGCTTCTTCGCCCTGGTAGGCACCCACGGTCTGCACGTGACCTGCGGCCTGATCTGGATGGCGATCCTGATGTACCAGATCAACAAGCACGGCATCACCGCGACCTCCAAGACGCGCATGAGCTGCCTGAGCCTGTTCTGGCACTTCCTGGACGTAGTCTGGATCTGCGTATTCACCGTCGTCTACCTGCTGGGGGTTCTGTAATGGCCAATGCACACGACACTCATCACGAAGGCAATCACGGCAGCGTGAAGTCGTACATGATCGGCTTCGTCCTGTCGGTGATCCTGACCGCGATCCCGTTCGGCCTGGTGATGTTCCCTAGCCTGCCGAAGGACCTGACCATCATGATCGTGGTCGCGCTCGCCGCGATCCAGGTTGTCGTCCACCTGGTGTACTTCCTGCACCTGGACCGTTCGAAAGAGCAGCGCTCGAACGTCTCGACCTTCCTGTTCACCGTGATGGTCATTGCACTGTTGGTCGGCCTGTCGCTGTGGATCATGTTCAGCATCCATACTTCGATGATGGCCAAGTGAGGTAAGACCGCATGTCCGTTAAGCACTTTATCCAAATCACCAAACCGGGGATCATTTTCGGTAACGTGCTTTCCGTGGCAGGCGGCTTCTTCCTTGCTGCGCAGGGGCATGTCGATTTCGCCCTGTTCCTGGCGGTGGTGATCGGTACTTCTCTGGTGGTGGCGTCCGGTTGCGTGTTCAACAACTGCATCGACCGTGACATCGACCAGAAGATGGAACGTACCAAGAACCGCGCCATGGTGATGGGCGACATGTCACTGCCCGTAGCGCTGGGCTACGCCACCCTCCTGGGGGTGGTCGGCCTGGGTCTGCTGTACTTCAAGGCCAACCCGTTGGCGGCCTTGTGCGGCCTGATCGGCTTTGTCATCTACGTGGGTTTCTACAGCCTCTGGCTGAAGCGCAAATCGGTGCACGGCACCTTGGTCGGCAGCCTGTCGGGTGCCATGCCTCCGGTGATCGGCTACTGCGCCGTGAGCAACAGCTTCGACCTGGCGGCAGTGACCCTGCTGGTGATGTTCAGCCTGTGGCAGATGCCGCACAGCTATGCGATCGCCATTTTCCGCTTCAACGATTACAGCGCTGCCAAGATTCCGGTCCTGCCGGTGGCGCGCGGTATTCTCGCGGCGAAGAAGCAGATCCTGCTGTACATCCTGGCATTCGTGCTGGCGACCCTGATGCTGACCCTGGGCGGCTATGCCGGTCTGGGTTACCTGGCAGTTGCTGCCGGCATGGGCCTGTACTGGCTGTACATGGCCTGGGGTGGCTACAAGGCCGAAGATGACAGCAAGTGGGCGCGCAAGGTATTTGGCTTCTCCATCCTCACCGTCACCGCCCTGAGCGTGATGATGTCGGTGGACAGCCAGACCGCTGGCGAAGTGCTGATGACGTACGCACGCTGACAGTTGCCTGTTGTACAAGAACGCCCCGGCTTGCCGGGGCGTTTTTTTTTGCCTTTACAACCCACACCCTGCGCATTTATCTTCTTCCTCGGCCACCGCAGTGGCCAACGTCGCTCGGACGGTTCCGGGCGCTTACGTCTTCGAGGAAATCATGGCCAACCCAGGTTCGCCGCGCCGCTTTGCGCGCATCGATCGTCTCCCCCCCTACGTCTTCAACATCACCGCCGAACTCAAGATGGCCGCGCGCCGTCGTGGCGAGGACATCATCGACCTCAGCATGGGTAACCCCGACGGCGCCACGCCGCCGCATATCGTCGAGAAGATGGTGCAGGTTGCCCAGCGTGAAGACACCCACGGCTATTCCACCTCCCGGGGCATTCCGCGTCTGCGCCGCGCTATCTCGCGCTGGTACCAGGACCGCTACCAGGTCGACATCGACCCCGAAAGCGAAGCGATCGTTACCATCGGCTCCAAGGAAGGCCTGGCGCATCTGATGCTCGCCACGCTCGACCAGGGCGACACCGTGCTGGTGCCCAATCCCAGCTACCCGATCCATATCTACGGTGCGGTCATCGCGGGTGCCCAGGTGCGGTCGGTGCCGCTGGTACCGGGTGTGGACTTCTTCAACGAGCTGGAACGGGCGATCCGCGAATCGATCCCCAAGCCGAAAATGATGATCCTGGGTTTCCCTTCCAACCCCACGGCCCAATGCGTCGAACTCGACTTCTTCGAACGTGTGGTGGCGCTGGCAAAGCAGTACGATGTGCTCGTGGTTCACGACCTGGCCTACGCCGACATCGTCTACGACGGCTGGAAGGCCCCGTCGATCATGCAGGTACCCGGCGCCAAGGACATCGCGGTGGAATTCTTCACCCTGTCCAAGAGCTACAACATGGCGGGCTGGCGGATCGGCTTCATGGTCGGCAACCCGGAGCTGGTGAACGCCCTGGCGCGGATCAAGAGCTACCACGACTACGGCACCTTCACCCCGTTGCAGGTCGCGGCCATCGCGGCGCTCGAAGGTGACCAGCAATGCGTGCGCGACATCGCCGAGCAGTATCGCCAGCGCCGCAACCTGCTGGTCAAGGGGCTGCACGAGATGGGCTGGATGGTCGAGAACCCCAAGGCCTCGATGTACGTCTGGGCGAAGATCCCCGAAGCCTATGCGCACCTGGGGTCGCTGGAGTTCGCCAAGAAGATGCTGGCCGAGGCCAAGGTCTGCGTATCGCCTGGCATCGGTTTCGGGGACTACGGCGACGATCACGTACGCTTCGCCCTGATCGAGAACCAGGACCGTATCCGCCAGGCCATCCGCGGCATCCGGCAGATGTTCCGGGCTGACGGCCTGACGCAGAAGTAACCGCGGCGACGGGGCAGGTCCGGACCACCGGTCTGCCCCCGATCTTTTTCTTCACGACCCCCTTCTCAGCGCCCCGCGCATGCATTACAACTAGCGCCCTGGGCCAGGCCCTCCAATAACGATAAATCCCTTCCCTCTCTCTTCCTTCCAATCATGTCCGAACATAATCCTTGTTTGAACTGCGGCGCCTGCTGCGGGTATTTCCGTGTGTCCTTCTTCTGGGGCGAGTGCGCTTCGGCCGGGGGGGTGGTGCCAGATGACCTTGTGGTGCAGATCAACCCCACGCGGGTGGCGATGATCGGCACCGACAGCAAGCCCTGCCGATGTGTGGGGCTGTCCGGGGAGATCGGCAGCCAGGTCGCTTGTACGCTATACAGTGAGCGATCGAGCCCCTGCCGCGAATTCGAGGCCTCCTGGGTCGATGGCGTGCACAACCCCAGTTGCGACGCCGCGCGCGCCGCCTACGGCATGCCGCCGCTGGAAGCCAACGAGCCGCTCTGGCGGGATGAAGGCGAGCAGGTGGCGTGAGAGGCGAGCGCTCCGGTATGGTCGGTTTTTACCGACCATACCGGAGCCTTGAGTGCCTGCCCGTTACCTGACCGTCAGCCTGCTGTTGTATTTGCTGAGCCTGTGCTTTGACGGCGCGAAGATGACCAACGGCGGGCACATGCCCGCGTTGCAGATGCTGTTGTATGGCGCCTGGGGCGTGCCGTTCGGGTTGTTCCATTGGTTCGCCAATCCGCTGCTGGCGCTGGCGATGCTGTGTCGCCGGCGCTTCAGGCGCCTGGCACTTGTGCTCGGCCTGACAGCGCTTTACCTGGCCTGCGGCACGATCGGCATTGAGCGCCTGCCGGATAATCGCAGTTATGCGTTTCATGACGTCACGGCTCTCGGCGCGGGTTTCTGGCTCTGGCTGTTGTCGATCCTGGTGTTCAGTGCAGGGCAGGGGTGGTGGTGCTGGCAAGTACGCGAGGCGGCCGAGATGCCGCGCTGGCGGCCGCTCGACGGGCTGCTGCTGGTAATCCTGGGCTGTGCCCTTTACGCCGCTACGCAGATGCCTTCGCTGCATTTCGAACCCGGCAAGGCACTGATGCCGCCGGAGTATCGGCAGCAGCCTCGCGTAACATGACTTGCGCTGTTGCATAGATCAGTAACCGAAGGGACTTTCCGATGTTCAATCGATACCTGCTGGCAACCGTGGCTCTCACGAGCATCACTGCCCAGGCTCAGGACTACACCCAATGCATGGACAAGGCCTCCAGTACCTTGGCCATGAGCAGCTGTATCCAGTCTGAAACGCAAGGGCAGGACGACCGCTTGAACACGGTCTACGAACAGCTCATGGCCAAGCTCGACAGCGATTCGCAGAAGCGCCTGCGCGAGGCGCAGCGCAGCTGGATCAAATACCGCGAAGGCAACTGCGGTTTCATGGGCCGGGTCAGCGGCGGCAGCATCGATCGCATCCAGGGTGCCATGTGCGAGCTCGACATGCGCCGCGACCGCGCCGACGAGCTGGAGCGGGTGCTCAACCCCGAGCGCTGACCGGCCGCGGTTGGCGGCGCGCGCGGCCGCGCAGGTACTCGCGGACTTCCACGCGGTCGCCGGCGAACTCGATGCGCTCCTTGTTGGCCTCGCGTTGATACGCGTACATCGGGTCGTAGTACTCGTGGAGCAGCCCTTCGATCCATGCGCGGTGCAAGTCGACCTCGCCCGTGCGCAGCTGCACATCCAGTGCCTGCTGCAGCAGGTCGGCCAGGCGCTGGTAGCGCTCGCCGCCCAGACGCTTGCGGATGTTCACCAGGCTTTGACGCAGGCGGTCGGCGAACAGCAGCGGGCCAGCCTCCAGCCCGTGGACCCCGATGAACTCTGCGCTCAGGTTGACCACGTAATCGCGCAGGATGCGCTCGACCCGATTGCCGAAGCTGTCCTCCAGCCACACCATCGGGTACTGCTTCATGCCCTGGTACAACTCCAGCGGCACCGCGCAGCTGCCCACGATACGGCCTTCGTCCTCGAGCACGAACTGCTCGATGCCGCGTGCGCGTTTCTTGAGGATATCCACCGCCAGGCGGTTCTCGAAATTGATCTGCGCCGGCTGCCCGGTGGCACGCTTGCCGAAGCTCGAGCCACGGTGATTGGCATGGCCCTCAAGGTCCAGCACGTTGTCGAGCTCTTGCAGGACATCGGTCTTGCCGGTACCGGTGAGACCGCCGATCAGCACGAAATCACACGTCTGCACCGCCTCAAGCGTCGCGCCCAGCAGGAAGTTGCGCATCGCCTTGTAGCCACCGATCACCCGGGGGTATTCAATGCCCGCTTCATCCCTGAGCCACTGCTGCACGATCTGCGACCGCAGTCCGCCACGGAAGCAATACAGGTATCCCTGCGGGTTTTCCCTGGCGAAAGCGGCCCACGCCTCGAGGCGCACCTCTTTTTCATGGCCCTGGACCAGTTGGTGCCCCAGCGTGATGGCGGCGGCCTGACCATGCTGCTTGAAGCAGGTACCGACCTTCTCGCGCTCATGGTCGTTCATCAGCGGCAGGTTGATGGCACCAGGGAAGGCGCCCTTGGCGAATTCGACAGGGGCGCGCATGTCCATCAGCGGCACGTCATCGAGAAACAGCTGGCGGTAATCGGTGCAGTCGTCGCGCATCACAGCACCTCGACCGCGTGGCTCTGTCGCTCGACCAGGGTGCCGATCGGGGCAAGCGACAGGCCCAGTTCTGCAGCCACGGCAAGAAACTCCGCTTCACCCTCTCCGGTCACGGCCACCAGCAGGCCGCCGCTGGTCTGCGGATCGCACAGCAGGTGCTTCTGGTCATCGGTCAGGGCGCCCAGTTTGTGGCCGTAGCTGTCGTAGTTGCGCAGGGTGCCGCCCGGTACACAGCCTTCAGCCAGGTAGTACTCGATGCCCGGCAGGCGCGGTACCGCTTCGTACTGCAGGTGCGCGGTCAGCCCGCTGCCTTCAGCCAGCTCGACCAGATGGCCCAGCAAGCCGAAGCCGGTCACGTCGGTCATCGCCAACACCCCGTCCAGCTTGCCGAAACGGCTGCCGGGCGTGTTCAGGGTACACATCCAGTCCCGCGCCAGGCCCTGGTCCTGATCGCGCAGCTTGGACTTCTTCTCGGCCGTGGTCAGGATACCGATGCCCAGCGGCTTGGTCAGGTAAAGGCGGCACCCCGCGACGGCGGTGTCGTTGCGCTTGAGATGGCGCTTGCTGACCACGCCGGTCACCGCCAGGCCGAAGATCGGCTCGGGCGCATCGATCGAGTGACCACCAGCCAGTGGAATACCAGCCTCGGCGCACACCGCGCGGCCCCCGCGAATCACCTCGCGGGCAATCTCCGGGGCCAGCACATTGACCGGCCAGCCGAGGATGGCGATGGCCATCAGCGGGTCGCCGCCCATGGCGTAGATATCGCTGATCGCGTTGGTGGCGGCGATGCGGCCGAAGTCGTATGGGTCATCGACGATGGGCATGAAGAAATCGGTGGTCGAGACCACGCCGCGCTCGTCGTCCAGGGCATAGACGGCGGCGTCGTCGCGTGAGGCATTGCCGACCCACAGCTTGGGGTCCAGCGCTTGTGTGCCGCTTTCGGCCAGGATGACATCCAGCACCTTCGGCGAGATCTTGCAGCCGCAACCGGCGCCATGGCTGTACTGGGTCAGACGGATCGGTTCGCTCATACGTACCTCGGATAATCGTGATGCGCGATTGTAGCAAAGCTGGCCTTTACGCCTACGGCTCTTATAATTCGATCCTGTCGGCAAGACGCCGGCCTTGTCCCTGCTATCGAACCGGAGAATCCACATGTTCAAACGTCCCCTGGCGCTCGCCGCCGGCTTCGTGCTGTCTTGCTCCGCCGTCATCGCCCAGGCCGCCGATACCCTGCGCGTCAGCGCCATTCCCGACGAAGCGCCGACCGAGCTGCTGCGCAAGTTCAAGCCCCTGGGCGCGTACCTCGAGCAGCAGCTGGGGATGAAGGTGCAGTTCGTGCCCGTGGCCGACTATCCGGCGGTGGTCGAGTCGCTGGCCAGCAACCGGCTTGATCTGGCCTGGCTGGGCGGCTTCACTTTCGTCCAGGTGCACCTGAAGGATCCGACCGCCACGCCTCTGGTACAGCGCGAGCAGGATGCGCAGTTCACCAGCAAGTTCATCACCGCCAATCCTGACGTGAAGAGCCTGGCGGACCTCAAGGGCAAGACCTTCGCCTTCGGCTCGATTTCATCCACCTCGGGCAGCCTGATGCCGAGGTACTTCATGCTCAAGAACGACAACATCAAGCCTGAGGACTACTTCAAGCGCATCTCCTACTCCGGCGCCCACGATGCCACCGCTGCCTGGGTGCAGGCCGGCAAGGTCGACGCCGGGGTGCTCAACGCCAGCGTCTGGGACAAGCTGGTCGCCTCCGGCAAGGTCGATACCCAGAAGGTCAAGGTGTTCGCCACCACGCCGACCTACTACGACTACAACTGGACCGTGCGCGGCAGCCTCGACCCGGCGCTGAAAGAGAAGATCAAGAAGGCCTTCCTCGACCTCGACCCGGCGAACCCTGAACAAAAGGCCATTCTCGACTTGCAGGCGGCCAGCCGCTTCATCGAGACCAGCCCGGACAATTACCAAGGCACCGAGGAAGCCGCACGCGCCGCCGGACTGCTCAAGTGAGCATCCGCCTGCTCGGTGCCGGTTTGCGCCACGGCCAGGTACAGGCCCTTAAAGGCGTAGACCTGAGCATCGAAGCCGGCGAGCGTGTGGCGATCATCGGGCCTTCCGGGGCTGGCAAGTCCAGCCTCCTGCACCTGATGGCCACCGCCAGCCGCCTGAGCGAGGGCAGCCTCGAGCTGCTCGGCGAACAGCCCTGGCGGTTGTCCGCCCGCGCCCGCCAGAGCCTGCGCGCGCGGGTAGGGCTGGTGCACCAGGCGCCGCCGCTGCCCTTGCGCCAGCGTGTGGTGACGGCGGTACTGGCCGGCCGGCTAGGGCAGTGGGGCACCTTGCGCGGGCTGCTCAACCTGCTGTACCCGCTGGATGTGCCCGGCGCCCGCCAGGTGCTGACTGACCTGGGCCTGGCCGACAAGCTGTTCGCCCAGTGCGGCCAGCTTTCTGGCGGCCAGCTGCAGCGTGTCGGCATCGCCCGCGCACTGTACCAGCGGCCCAAGGTGCTGCTCGCCGATGAGCCGGTGTCGGCCATGGACCCCGTGCTGGCAGGCCACAGTCTTGCGCTGCTCAACCGCCATGCCCGCGAGCAGGGCGTGACCCTGGTGGCCAGCCTGCATGCCGTCGAGCTGGCGCTGGCGCACTTCCCCCGAGTGGTCGGTATTCGCGAAGGGCAGGTGGCCTTCGACTGTCCGGCGCAGGCCGTGACCCCCAGCCTGCTCGATGCGCTGTACGCCAACGAACAGCTGGCCCCACCGCCCACGCCTGAGACCACGCCGCACGTGCAGATCCCTCGATGCTGAGCCGCGATACCCGTGACCCGGCGGCCCTGCCGCGACTCTTGCTGGCGCTTCTGGCCCTGGCGTTGCTGTGGCCCGGTGTGCAGCTCAGCGAACTCGATCCCAGCGTATTGATGCAGGCTGACAACCGTGCGCAGATGGGCAACTTCGTCAGTGGCTTCTGGCCGCCGGCCCACGGTCCCGACTTTCTCGCGCTGTTGCTGGAAAGCACCTTGCAGACTCTGGCCGTTGCCACCGCCGGCATGGCCCTGGCTTTCGTGATCGCGGTGCCTGCCAGCTTGCTGGCCAGCCGCGCATTGTCGCTGGGCGCTGCTTCACGTGCAGGCCGTGCCGGTTTCTGGTCCCGCGCCGCGCGCCTGCCTGTGCGCGGCTTGCTGATATTCCTGCGCAGCGTGCCGGAAATCGTCTGGGCGCTGCTGTTCGTCCGCGCCGTGGGTCTGGGGCCTACGGCGGGTGTGCTGGCCATCGCCATCACCTACAGCGGCATGCTCGGCAAGGTGTACGCGGAGATCTTCGAGTCGGTCGACCAGCGCCCGGCCCATGCCCTGCTCCAGGCGGGCAGCGGCCGGCTCAGCGGTTTTCTCTACGGCATCCTTCCCAGCGCCGGGGCGGAGCTGGTGTCCTACACCGTCTACCGCTGGGAATGTGCCGTGCGCGCCTCTGTGGTGATGGGCTTCGTCGGAGCGGGTGGCCTGGGGCAGCAGATCGACCTGTCGATGCGCATGTTCGCGGGCGCCGAGGTCGCCAGCATGCTGCTGGCGTTCCTGGTACTGGTGTTCCTGGCCGACCAGCTCAGCCGCGTACTGCGGGGGAGGCTGGCATGAACCGGTTGATCAACCTGCTGTTGGTGTTCGTCATCCTGACTGCCGTCGCGGTTTCCTTTGCCTACCTCAGCCTGGATCTGGAGGCCCTGGTTGGAAATGGCGGGCTGGGGCAGATGGGCGGGTACGCAGTGCGGTTCCTGAGTCCTGACCTGAGTGCGGAGCATCTGCGCGCCGTCTGGCACGGCGCGCTGGAGACTCTGGCGATGTCCGGCCTAGGCACCTTGCTGGCGATGGTCCTCGGCTTGCTTCTCGCCTTGCCGGCCGCCGGCCGTTTCGGCTGGCCGCTGCAAGGCGCCGCGCGGCTGGTGCTCAATGCCCTGAGGGCGATTCCTGAACTGGTGTGGGCGGCGTTGACCGTACTCGCCGCAGGCCTGGGGCCCAACGCGGGCACCCTGGCCTTGGCGCTGCACACTGCGGGCGTGCTGGGCCGCCTGTTCGCCGAAGCCCTCGAAAACGCTCCGCCCGAGCCTGCCGCAGCCTTGCGCTTGCAAGGCGCCAGTCAGGTCAGCGCCTTCTGCTTCGGGACCTTGCCCAACCTCTGGCCGCAGTTGCTTGCCTACAGCCTGTACCGCTGGGAGAACAACATCCGCATGGCCAGCGTGCTGGGTTTCGTCGGCGCGGGTGGGTTGGGGCAGATGCTCTACACCACTCTGAGCCTGTTTCAGGAATCCCAGGCCAGTGCTGTCATCATCGCCATGCTCATTCTGGTGCTGCTTGTGGATGGTCTGAGCGACCTCCTGCGCCAGCGCTACGTGACAGTCTGAGCGCCGCCATCAGCCCACCACCAACCGTTCACATTGTGCATCGCGCTGCATCGACTCGAGATTGCGCTCGATCGTCTCGCAGATCGTATCCATCTGGATCTGATGCTCACTGAACCGGAACGGGCTCTGCAAGTCCGTACCGATCCGCTCGATTGCCAGGAGCATGAAGCCCACCACTGTCGAAGCCAGCGGCGTGAACCAGCCCAGCGTCTCCACCAGGCCTACCGGTACGATCAGGCAGAACAGGCTGATGAACAGCCGTGGAAAGTACACATAGGGATAGGGAAGGGGTGTATTGGCGATCCGCTCCATCCCCCCTTGGGCATTGGACAGGTCGACCATGGTCGACTCCAGCCGGGCAAGGCGAATGGTGTCCAGACGGCCTGCCTTGTACTCCCGGCTCAACATCGCCGCGGAACCGGTCAGGATGTCATTGGCGAAATTGTTGGAGTTGTTGCGCCGCTCGAACTCGTTCGGCGGGATGAATGCCATCAGCTCATCAGGGCACGGTCGGCCCTTCAGGTGCGCCGCCAGGCAATTCACGTAAGCGATATGCCGGCGCAGCAGAGTGGCTTTCACCGGATTGACCCCTTCCTCATCATCGTCGATCAGCGAGAGCACCTGGCGCCCATAACTGCGTGAGCTGTTGACCAGCATCCCCCACAACGTACGCGCTTCCCACCAGCGGTTGTAGGCACTGCTGTTGCGAAAGCTCACCAGTACCACCAGTGCCGAGCCCAGCAGGGTCAATGGCATCAATGGCAAGGTGAACTGAGTGTTGAAGAACAGCATGAATTCGATGGTGACCATCACGTCCCAGACCAGCAGCCAGAACAGCGACCAGCCGATATAACCGAAGGTCTTGACCACCAGGCGGTACTTGCGGGCAATGGCGTCTTTCATAGGTCAACCTCCAGGCGAAGAGCATGAGGTTTCGGACGCCGAGGCGGGCAAGAGGTTCGCTGCGGTTCATCGGTGGGTGTTGCGGGAGGTGTCTGGAATAAGGATTACACGCTGGAAATGCTGGCGGGCTTGCTCACACAATCGACCAGCGGATTTGAAGTTCCATTTTCAGTGATGGCACAATGACACCCACACCGAACCCCAAGGCAGCTTCCTGCCTTGCCGCTGTCCGGTGCATCCAGGACAGCATTGAATTCGGTGACCTTCTCGAAATGAGTGAACGAACAACCAAAGGTCTCACTTTCGCCAAGCGCATGTACGTGCCACGGGCGGTGGGAACGGGGCTGGGCTTTTTCTGTGTGATGGTCGGCATCTGGCCGCTGCAGCCCGGCTGGTGGATTTGGGTGCTGCTGTTCGGACATGGTTTCATCTGGCCGCACCTGGCCTACCAGCTCGCCCGACGCTCCGGCTACCCTCTTCGCGCAGAACAGCGAAACGTGATCGTCGACGGCTTCGCGGGTGGTTGCTGGGCCGGCGTGATGGGCCTTAATCCGCTGCCAAGCGTGATCATCCTGTCGATGATCGCCATGGACAAGATCGCCGCAGGCGGCTGGCCCATGCTGTTCAAGACGTTGTGCGCGCAGGCCGTGGGGATCGGCCTGTGCCTGTTGCTGTACATGCCGCCGCTGTTTCCTGAAACCACCCATGAGCAGATGCTCGCCTGTCTGCCAATCCTGCTGATCTATCCCATGGCGATCGGCCTGATCTGTTACCAGGTTACCGTCCAGCTCACCCAGCACAAACGCACGCTGGCGCGGTTGAGCAAGACTGACAGCCTCACCGGCCTTGCCAACCACGGTGCCTGGAAAGACCTGCTGGTGCGCGAGTTCGAACACTGCCGCCGCAGCCAGCAGCCCAACAACCTCGCCCTTATCGACGTTGACCACTTCAAGCAGATCAACGACCGGTACGGCCACCTGGCCGGCGACAATATCCTGCGCACGCTTGGCGCCACGCTGGCGTCGCATCTGCGCAAGACCGACCTGGTAGCCCGCTACGGCGGAGATGAATTCTGCGTGATGCTGCCTGGCACCACCCCGCATGACGCCCATGAGATTCTCGAGCGCCTGCGCCAGACCGTCGAGACGTACCACGACCCGGAGCTCCCGGAGATGACATTGAGCCTGAGCATTGGTATCGCGCCCTATGGCGATCACTTCGCCGATGCCGATCGTTGGCTGCATGCGGCGGACATGGCGTTGTATGCCGCCAAGAACGCGGGACGCAATACCATTCATCAGACCAGCGCGCCAGGCTGAGGGGCGCTGCAGGCGATAACTTCTGCTGCCTATCCGGAAAACCGACACCTGACGTCTAGCCAGAAATCTGTTTGCTAACATTACCAGGGGCATCAGGTTGGCCTGCTTTCACTTTCTGGCACCGACCCGGTCTTTTCAGGACTGCGTGGCCAGATGGAGGTAAGGCAATGCGTATTTCATTAGCTTGCGCCGTGTCCGCTCTACTGATTCTCGGTGGATATCCTTGCCTGGCGCAGTCAGCGGACGCGATATCAAATGCCGCCGCAGATACGGCGCCCGCTACCGCAGCGGTCAAGGACGCGGTATTCACTCCGGAAAAGCTCGACCAGATGCTGGCGCCCATCGCACTGTACCCGGATCCATTGCTTGCGCAGATACTGATGGCTGCGACATACCCCGGAGAAGTCGCCGAAGCAGTGACCTGGGCCAAAGCTCACCCGGACGCCAAAGGCGATGAGGCAGTCAGGCAAGTGGCAAGCCAGCCCTGGGATCCGAGCGTGCAGGCGCTGGTTGCGTTCCCCCAGGTCCTGGCCACGCTGGGACAGGATCTCGTCTGGGTGCAGCGCCTGGGTGATGCCTTTCTTGCCCAGCCAGACGATGTCATGGGAAGCGTGCAGCGCTTGCGGCGTCAGGCCCAGGCGACGGGCAACCTGCAGAGCAACCAGTACCAGAACGTTACGGTCCAGTCGCCGCCGGTCACGGCCCCCAGCAGCGCGCCCACCATCGTTGTCCAGCCCGCCGATCCGCAGGTGGTGTACGTACCCAGTTATAACCCGACCACCGCCTACGGCAGCTGGTCCTATCCTGCGTCACCACCTGCGTACTATCCGCCGCCGCCGACCTATTACCCGGGTTCGGCATTGTTGGCCGGACTTGCGTTTGGCACCGGCGTGGCTGTCGTCGCCTCGTTGTGGGGGGATTGTGACTGGGGCAACAACGACATCGACATCGACGTGGAGCGCTACAACAACATCAATCGCAACACTCAGATCACCAGCACTCAAGGCAAGTGGCAGCACAACGCCGTTCATCGCGACGGCGTTCCCTATCGAGACAGCCGCAGTCGTGAATAATATGGCCGACAACTGAACGGTGCGAATCAGCGTGAGGCCTATCGAGGGGATAATGCCCAACGCGCGCAGGCTCGTGAAAAAGCCCGCACTTCCATGGCCAGGCACGGTGTCGAAAGACCTGCCACCAGTAATCGCCAGGCTCGTGATCAAGCGCGCCAGGTGCAGGCTGCCCCCAAACGAGCGCCCGCCAGCCGAAGCAGCGCCCGCAATAACGCATTCGCCGGAGCGCGTGCTCCGTCGCAAGCCAATGCACAAGCTGTTCGCGGCCGGGCCAGCCAGGCATCTGCACAGCGTCCCAGCTCTGCACGGTCAGCCGGCCATCAGATCAGTCGGCCGTCCCAGGGGCCTGCGCGTCAGAGAGGAGGCCGGCGTTGAAAAAACATTCTCGCGTCAGGGCTGTCATGAGCATGCTGCCCAGTGCCGTGGCGATAACTGCTGGCTTGGCAGGGTCGGGCAGCGTTACCGCGCAGCAGACATTCGGGACGCCGGAAAAGGCTGCTCAAGCGTTCGTCGAAGCACTGGGCACGGAGCGGGCCGATGAGGCTCGCCTGGCTGAACTGCTGGGTGCCGACTGGCGCATGTTTATTCCGCGAGGCGGCGTGCAGCGAAGTGATGTAGATGCATTTCTGAAGCTATACCGCGAGCAACACGACATTCAAAAGCCCAGCGAGCGCAAAGCGGTCCTGTCGGTTGGGAGTGATCACTGGACACTGCCGATACCCATGATGAAAGCCAAGAGCGGTTGGCAATTTGACATCAAGGCCGGCAGCGCGGAAATCCGTGCACGGCGAATCGGCACCAATGAGCTCGCTGCAGTGCAATCGGTACTGACCTATCACGACGCCCAGATGGACTATGCGTCAGTGGACCGTAATGGTGACGGCGCACTCGAATATGCGCGGAGGATCTTCAGCACGCCCGGCAAGCACGACGGACTGTACTGGGAGGAGGGCGGCAGTGAGCAGCTCAGTCCATTGGGCCCTTTGTTCGGTAACCTCATTGCTGGCGAGGATTGGCACGGCTACCACTTCCGTATCCTCGAAGGTCAAGGTCCTTCAGCGCCTGGCGGTGCCTACAGTTACCTCATCGACAACAAGATGAGCCGGGGGTTCGCACTGGTCGCCTGGCCTGAAAAATATGATGACACCGGCGTGATGAGTTTCATGATCAGTCATGAAGGACAAGTGTTCGAGAAAGACCTGGGGCCCAGCACGCAGGCAGTGGCGCAGTCGATGAGGCGCTTTGATCCGGATGACAGCTGGACGGAAACTACCCTGGATCAGCAGCAGTGACTCATAGGCCAAGGCAAGTGGAGCGTGCTAGAGAGGCCGGGCCAGATGAAGGTTGTTATTGATAAGGGTCTGCAATATTTCCAGTGAGCCGTTGATGGCAAATTGCGCACCCATGCATACCAGCAGGAAACCCATCAGGCGGGATATCGCATCGATGCCCGAATCCCCCATTGCCTTCATGATGATGTTCGAGCTGCGTAGGCATACCCAGAGGACAAGCGACGTAAGCAGGAAAATCAGCGGAGGCGCTGCCACCAGTACCCACGCAGGGAAAAGCGTGCTGTGTTTGATCGTGGCGGCGGAGCTTATGATCATCGCGATTGTCCCCGGTCCTGCGGTGCTTGGCATGGCTAACGGGATGAAGGCAAAACTGGCTTGTTCCTGTGCAGGGGTCTTGAGAGAAGAGGGTTGAAGAGGCTGCGGGAAAAGCATCTTCAATCCCATGATGATCAGGATCCCGCCTCCCGCCATGCGCAAGCCGGGAATGGAAATATTGAAGACCTCCATGACGACCTCGCCGATGTAGTAGCTACAGGCCATGATGAGAAAGACATAATAGGATGTCAGGAGCGCTTGCCTGCTCTTCTCTCTAGGACTCAGTCCTTTGCTGAGGGCGAGAAACAGCGCCACGCTCGTGGGAGGATTTGTCAGAGGCAGCAGAGCCAGCAGCCCAAGGCCGACGGCGTTGAATAGATCACTCATATCAAAACAGTCCCCGCTGGCCAGTCCGCGTTGCTAGCGTGAGGTTTTGACCTTCAAGACTTCGGTATAGACAGCGTTGACTGTCTGACCAACCTGGAGCTTTTTCATACGCTCCTGCAGCTCAGGGTCCTCCACCTTGAGGACACTCACTTTTCCCTCGGGAGGAAGCAACATCACCTCATGCTTTTTCAGGTCAATGTGAGTGATCTTGGACGTGACCTTGACCTGGCGTACCGCTTCTCCGCCTGGATGCGGGTTGTCCCTGGCGGCGCGAATGGTCATTGATTCGTCGCTGACACCCGGTGCACCCTCCACATTGGTGTCAAGCACATAGGCAACCGAGCGAATAACATGGATCTCGACCTTGTCCCCTACTTTCAGGTTGGGCAGGGCCTTGGCTTCATCCGTGAGCTGAACAGGTACGGGGCGTTTGTCCGGGCCTTCCAGCGTGACCTGATAATTTGCCGGATCAACGGCCAGCACACGCGTGACCATTCGGCCTTCCATCGCATGACTGCCCAACGGCACGTCCGCGGCACGCGCTGTGAAGCCAGCGGTGGACATGATTGCGACAACAGCAATAGCGCAAGTACGGAGGTGGCTGGGTTTCATGGGCTTGCTCTCCACTGGATGGCTAACAAGCCAGCACGACGGATCTGGGGACAGATCGCTGGCACATGGGAGAAAGCATAGACAGTTGTTGCAGATGTGCATGAGTGGAATGGGCTGCTGGTGATATTGATGACCGCCGCCATGACCACCGGAGGGAAAAGAATTTACCGGTAGGGGTTGACCACCATTTCCAATACTGTATTATTCGCCTCCCGCTAGCAGCGATGCAGCGAGTCAAGTGTTTGAAGTTAAACAGCTTTCTGGTTAAAAACTTCAAAATAAACGCTTGACAGACTTAGAGGAAAGCGTAGAATGCGCACCTCGGTTCAGCAAGCCAAGCGCTTCGGGCCAACCGCTCTTTAACAATTGAATCAAGCAATTCGTGTGGGTGCTTGTGAGTACGGACTGATAGTCTGCAAGATTATCAGCATCACAAGTGACCACATGAGCAATCATAGTAGTCATTTGAGATTGC